>JBDGYW010000854.1:0-3230 GCA_039588935.1 Gemmatimonadota bacterium
TTTTTCGTCCCGGCCGACGTTTTTACATACACTGCACATATGTTTTCCCATCTCCAGAGGATACCACATCACTGACGATGCAACCTTTGAGGCGGTTTTCACGTATCATATAAGGTAGGCCACGACTATTCTGCGTGGCACCCCCTCACCCCTCGAATGGTATTTTCAAATGGCTGATACACGAGTCGGAGCAATCCGTAAGATCAAGTCCCAAATGGACGGTCACTTCGGACAGAATGGCTTCACCCGCGTTGCAGATACGAAGGTCTACCATGCTCTCGCCGGAACCAGTGATGGCTCCAACACGTACGATGGCACGGAGATTGGACACTACTACGCAATCAAGGCACTGGTAGCCGCCGTCTTTGGCGCAGGCTGCGTTTCCTTTGAAGGAGACAACCTAGCAACGGGCGACGTGCTCGCTGCTGGCGACATCATCTACGGCAAGTTCCAAGCCGTCCAAGTTTCTGAGGGCACGCTGCTGCTCTACAGGGCACGTAGCAAGGGGTAAACCATGTCGGAACTTCGTAATCTGAAAACGGTCGCATCCGATATTTCAGGCGAACTCGACACCCTTGACACCGACACGAGAAGCATTTCGCGACAGGACAACCTTGCGACGAGGCTACAGACGTTCCTCGCGGACAACTTCCCGACAGCCGTTCTGGATCAGAACCTGTCGAATCGGTCGTCAGGATATCGGTTTACCTACAACGGACTCAACACCGAGGTCGAGACTCTGAGTGCTGATTGCATCCTCAGATACATTCGGCGCGGTATAGAGAGTGGAGGGAGAGTGTAATGCCATTAGGACTAGGACTAGGCACCCCGTTCGGGCGTGTCCTTTCTGCTGCTGCCGCTTCGTCTCTGACTTCCACGGCCTTCTGGCCGGACGAGGAAGTCCTTATCTTCACAGCGTCGGGGATCATACGGTACAACCCGTTCACCGATGCTGAGAACGTTTCGACCGTATCGGATACATGGGCGGCATACGGCGTCTACAATCCCACGGACGACTACGTCTACTTCTTCACGTCCTCGACGAGCTTGATCTCGAATCTCGACTCGATCAAGAGAGTGAAGTCGGACGGAACGGGCGAGGAGACTCTGTGGACGAACGGCGCGGCTTCGGCTGATTGGGACGTTGCCCAACCCGGCGTCGGCGGCATGGTTCTGGATATGAACCAAGAGTGGATATACTTCATCAACGGTTCACGAGCCACGACAGACGAGGTTGTCAAGTTTGGCGTCGGTGCCAACATCGACTCGTACCCCGACCAAGCCTCGCCTCTCATTGACGCTGCGTCTCCCATCGCCTCGGCGGTGGACAACGCCAACCAGATATTCTTCGATCACGTCAACGACTACCTGTACGTAGCCAACGACGATGATCAACTCATTCGGATCTTTGACATATCGAATCACGGTTCGGTATCGAGCGTTGGAGCCACGGCTGCGCTAGGCGGCGACCTCGGTGGCGTGACAGGCGACGTTGATCAGGGCGTCATACACATTGGACGAGCAAGAACGGCAGGCGGCGAAGCGTATCAGCTTTCCGACCGAGCGGTCTACACGAACTCGGCGTGGGGCAATACGATTACAGCGGCAGACGCCAACGGCGTGCTGTTCGATCACGGACGCAAGCTCATCTTTGGTTTCAACGGCATCTCGGCTACGACGCAGATGTTCATTGGTTGGGCCGACAACACTGGCTCAGTCGCGACGGGTGTCGGAGTGATGGACAACACGACACGGACCGGCATCACATCGTATAACGGTATGACGTTCGTGCCGCAAGGGACGTTCGACGCCAACTCGTTCACGAAGATGGACGACTTTGCTCTCGGTGCTGCTGCTGTGGTGTACTACATCGACGAGCAGACAATCACGGCGGCTGGCGGTGCTTCGATTGGAGCAGGTGTCACGCTGTCGGTGGATGCTATCGACGCCTCGCTGCCTATCGGCGCAGTCCTTGAGTTCTCAGGTGGCGGGTTCCTGACCCTGACGGTAGCGGCTGCGGCTTCGGCTACGTCTCTCCAAGGCGACTTGGCGACAGCCAACATCATCGCGACGGAAACGGCCACGGCTGCGGCCGGTTACTTCTCGGACACGCTGGCTCTCGACAGCACTCCTGCCGAAGTCACTGGTTCTCCCGAGTGGGGCGTGGGTCTGTACCCCGGCGATCTCACTGATTTCCACTTCGACCACATCAATCAGACACTGGTTGGTGGTACTCGTATCACGTCGAGGGATGGTCGGCTGCAAGTCGTCGAGATTTCGGACGGAACGGTTCGCGAGCTACAGGATGGATCTGTCGCTGCTAATGGTGTGGCCCTTCAACTCGGCTACGGTGGAGCGGCTCGACCGTTCGGTCTGTCAGCGTTCTATCCGGCGGTCCCGAACCTGAACGAATACTTCTGGCGGCAGGACAACAACGATGATGTCGTTCGGGCTCCGCACGACGACGCTGCGAGCAGGGCTACCGTGCTCAATGAGTCCGGTGCTCTCAGGCGAGGGTACTGGCACATCGTCAGCGCGTGGACAGGGAAGCACCACAAGGCATACTACGCGATGGACGCCTCGACTGATTTCCGGCACGATGATTCGGGCGCGATGGATTGGTCAGCAACCACGCAGATATCCAACGGTCAAGGGATCGGCAACCTTCATGCGTCAGTTGTGACGCACGCCGCTTTCCCGTTCGTCCCGACGGTGTTCTTCAACGGTGACGGTCTTGTTACGATGCCCGGCGACACGATCACAGCCGTCGGGTTCCGTGATCATGCTCTGTCCTCGTCGATCACCACGGCAGGAAACAAGTGGGCCTATGACATAGGCGCGAGCTTGAGTGTGACAGGCACCGTCTGGTGTCTCCACTACGATGTCGTGAACGGTGAACTGTACTGGACAGACGACGCTGGATTCCACAAGTGCGCGGTCAGCTTGATTCAGCGCGAGACGGGTGGAGTGACGGAGTCCCGAGCCCCGGTCGTTGGAACGCCGTCGCTGATCTCAGCTACCCCCGGCTTCAAGTTCTTCGCAATAGATTGGGCCTTCGTGGATGCAAGTCTCAACGACATCTCCACCGAGTACCACGGCCAATACGCGTAACCAAATATGGCAGGCGCACAACGAGGCGTAGACCAACTTACCAGCAGGTACCTGCAACAGTGGATGTTGCGGTACGGTGGGGCCTCTTACACCCCCATCACAGCCACCATCACCGCAGG
>JBDGYW010000855.1:0-3228 GCA_039588935.1 Gemmatimonadota bacterium
AAAGAGCTCTATTTCAAAACGGAAGAGGAAATGCTCGAGCTGTTTCCCGATACGCCGGAAGCGATCGAAAATACACTCGCGGTGGCCGAGAAATGCGACGTCGTCCTCGACGAGGGAGCCCTCCACCTTCCCAGGTTTCCTCTGCCGGAAGGATTCGACCGCAACATCGATTACCTCCGGCATCTTGCCCACGGCGGATTGCGGGAACGTTACGGCGAGGTCAGCAAGGACATCGAGGACCGTCTCGAATACGAACTCGGCGTCATCGAGGGCATGGATTTCCCCGGTTACTTCTTGATCGTCCGGGACATCGTCAATTTCGCCAAGGAGAACGATATCCCCGTCGGTCCCGGGCGCGGCAGCGCGGCGGGCAGTCTGGTCACGTATGCTGTGGGCGTCACCGATATCGACCCGATCGAGCACGGGTTGTTGTTCGAGCGCATGCTCAATCCGGAACGCGTAAGCATGCCCGATATCGATATCGATTTCTGCTTCGAGCGCCGGGACGAAGTGATCAACTACATCATCGACCGTTACGGCAAGGACAACGTGTGCCAGATCATCACATTCGGGACGATGGCGGCGCGCGCCGCGGTACGCAATGTCGGTCGCGTCCTGAAGATCCCGTACGCCGACGTCGACCGTATAGCGAAGATGATACCCGGCGTGCCGGGCACCACACTCGAGGATTCGCTGGATAAGGTGCCTGAGCTCAAGACGGTCGTCGAGAGCGATCCCAAATACCAGCGACTGATGAACCATAGTCTCGCTTTGGAAGGGTTGGCGCGGCACGCGTCCACGCACGCGGCGGGTATGATCATCACGCCCACGCCGCTCGTTAATCACGTACCGCTCTATCAGTCGAACAAGGGCCAGTCGAACAAGGTCGAGATCACATCGCAGTACGACATGAAATCGATCGATGCCATCGGATTGCTCAAGATCGATGTGCTGGGGTTGCGAACGCTGACGGTGATCGACAAAGCGCTCAAGATGGTGGCGGAGAACTACGGCCGCGAAATCCGACCCGAAGAGATTCCGATGGACGACCAGAAGACGTTCGAACTCCTCCGGGCAGGATCGACGACGGGAGTGTTCCAGCTGGAGAGCGCGGGTATGCGCGAACTGTTGCGCAACCTCGAACCAACGTCTTTTTCTGACATTATTGCAGTGAACGCGTTGTACCGGCCAGGCCCCTTGCAGAGCGGAATGGTGAGCCACTTCGTTGACTGCAAGCACGGTCGCAAGAAGATCAAGTACGAGCACCCGGTACTCGAATCCATTCTGCACGACACTTACGGTGTGATCCTTTACCAAGAACAGGTCATGCAAATCGCCAGCAACATGGCCGGTTTCACGCTGGGGGAAGCGGATCTTCTGCGAAAGGCGATGGGGAAGAAACAGAAGTCCGTGATGGAGGGACAACGCAAAGCATTTCTGAAAGGGTCGGTGGAGCGCGAAATTCCCCGGCAAACGGCGCAAATGATCTGGGATCAGATGGAGAACTTCGCGGAGTACGGTTTCAATAAATCACACAGTGCCGCCTACGCTGTTGTCTCCGTGCGGACCGCGTATCTCAAAGCGAACTACCCCGCTGAGTTCATGGCGGCGACATTGACGAGCGAGAAGCACGATACCGACCGTATCCTCGTGCTTCTCGACGAATGCCGGAACATCGGCCTCAAGGTGATCCCGCCCAACATCAATACCTCGGAGGCGGAATTCAGGGCGAAAGACAGTTGCATCTTTTACGGATTGGGCGCAATCAAGCACGTGGGTATGGGCGCCGTGGAACATCTCGTCGAAGAACGGCGAAACGGAGGACCGTTCCGCTCGTTGGAAAATCTGTGCACGCGAGTGAGCTCGCGCGTCGTGAACAAGAGGGTGTACGAGAGTCTCGTTCAATCCGGCGCCCTGGATTCGGTTCCCGGCCATCGCGCGCAGAAAATGAAGTCTTTGGAGAAAATCCTGGAACGGACTGCACGACGGTCTCGAGACGCCGAACGCGGTCAGTTCGGTCTGTTTGGGGACGACCAGGAGCTGGACGAAGTGGCTCTGGATGAGTGCGAACCGTGGCCGACGCGTGAAGAGCTCCGCCAAGAAAAAGAGGCGTTGGGGTTCTTTTTGACCGGGCATCCACTGGAAAAATTCAAGAACATCATCACCATGATGAGCAGCGCCACCTCCAAGGACATCAAAGCGAGTGCGAACGGGAAGGACACCGTTTTCGGGGGTTTGGTAATCCATGTCAAACAGACGCTCGACCGCAAACAGAATCCAATGGCGTTCGTCACCGTGGAGGATAGAGAAGGACAAGCCGAGGCGATCGTGTTTTCCGACGTATTGGAAAAAGCGCGGGGACACCTCCAGGAGGACGGTGTGGTGCTGCTCAAGGGCAAGATATCGAATCGGAACGGCGGCGAGGGGAAAATACTGGTCAATTCGGTCACGCCGGTCAGTGAGGTGCACTTTCCGAGTACGAAAGAGGTTCACTTCACTCTCGACCTGGAGACCCTGGGCGAGGAGAAGGTGGACGAGCTGAAGAACCTGATGGCGGCGCATACGGGTGAAGCGAAGGTCTACTTTCACCTGAAAGAGGCGGGTCGTTGTACGCACGTGATAGCGGCCCGATCGCTGAGTGTGAAATTGGACTACGACCTGGTTTCGAAACTCAGCTCCGCCGTCGGCCCGGACAACATCCGCCTGATCCCGTCGTCGGGCTTGTAACTGGGAGTACTACCGCCCGCCGCCGGGTGTGAAGGGTCGGTCGCCCGCGCGATCAAATACATCATGAGACACTCGGTAAAGAGAAAAATCCTGATTTGCTTTTGCGCCGGCGTCTGTTTCTTGGCGGGACCGGTGTGGGCGGGGACCGGCGAGCCGATCTACATGGTCGACTCCCCGACGGCCGGTCTGTTGAATCACGGCGAGTACTTCATCCAGGGCCGCCTTGGGCCCGAGAGCAGCATACTCTTCGGGCTGCGCGTCGGCATCAAAAACCGCGTGCACCTCGGTGTCTCCTTCGGTATGCAGGAGGTGTTTTCGTACGAAAAGATAGAGCTCAACGACAGAGTGGGGTTCCAGATTCGCGTAAGACTGCTCGGGGAAGACGATCGACGGCCCGGTTTCGCCCTCGGCTTCAACTCTCAGGGCGGTGGCGCCTGGAGCGAGGAGTACCAGCGCTACGATCGTAAGTCCAAGGGGCTCTACCTAGTACTCAGCCGAAAC
>JBDGYW010000856.1:0-4507 GCA_039588935.1 Gemmatimonadota bacterium
AACAAAAAGTCAATCGTCACCCATCCGGTGGTTTCTTCAGTAAAGCAACTTGGGTCGTCAATGTCAGAACTAGCAGCGGCGCTGACATCCCCGGAGTAGGTACTTCCGTCGATGGCCGTGCCTTGGCATGTGCCAGAAGCGGAAGCTGCAGCCACCCAACTTCCTCCCTGTGAATCAGTGCAAACTGTGGAACTCGCAGAATCGTCGAAATCCATTGCGCACAATACGTCAGGCACCGCCGCGACCACATCCAACTTCCCACCCGTGAGGATGACGCCCGTGCCGGTGGAGCCGAGGAGGAAGAGGGATAGAATCGCGATTGCAATCTTCACATGCTTACCCCGCCGAATGTGGGAGGCGCGCTCCCGAGTCCATCGATGATACGATCGACATGGTTGTGCAGGAGGATCAAGGCGTCGAGGTCGTCCTGATCCTCGGTGATGTCCCAATCCCCTGCGCACCCGTCCTCGCAAATGAAGTTGTCTGCGGATGCTGTTGGCCCAGAGTCAGCGATGGGCTGAGTTGCATCGAGCACAACGTAACGATCCGTGTCCCCGTCTGTTCGATAGAGCTGCTCGGTGTAGTTGCAGGTTCCGTCCATGCTGAACACGCGATGCAGCAGGTAGCGATCGTTGAACTCGTATGTCCAGCCGCCGATCTCAAGCTCGTCCCCCCCGGCTGCATCGGCTGAGCAGTCCGGTATTCGCTGCGGCTCGTTGCCTTTCGTCCACGTCACATGGTTGCTGCCGAGCGGGCTCCACTCGACGTATGGAACGAACTCCGTCTGCGGGCAACTCCCCACCGCGACCGTCCCGTCGAGACAGTCCATAAAAGAAGTGCCTGCGGTCGTGAGCCCAGCCCCGGTGCCGCCCATCATCTCCTCGATGGTCTTCGGGAGATCTGCCATCTCGCGCAGGGCGGTGACGTGGCCCGTGATCGGTACGCCTGGGGACGACGCGACTCCGGCCCCGGCCGCGAGTAGCCCACCCACCGTGCCACACGGGAACGGAGTCTGTTTGACTCCACCACTGCTCTCGCATTCGGATGGAGTGGTCGGCGCTCCGGGGACGCCGTTATCCCAAGTGAAGAAGATCGTGTCGAGGACGGACTCCCCACCGACATCGCAGATGCCGTTCGCAGGGGTCGTGTCCGTGCAGAAGGCTCCACCACCGTCGTTCATGTCAGCGAGCAGATCGCCGATCTCGGTATCGAGGTTGGTGATGAACTCCTCGTACACGCACGTCACATTGCTGCAAGACGATCCGGCTACACGGTCGTCGCACGGATCGTCTTGCGGATCCCCGCAACTACTCGCCTGATTCCAGTTGTGAGGAGCATGTGCCGCGTGGGGCCAAAAGAAGTAGAGCACCTTTGTGTTCGTGTTCGATGTGAGATCGGACTGGAGAGCATTCATGAAGTACACGGTGGAGTGAGCACTCGTCACGGCTGCGCAGTCCTGATTGTCCTTCCCGGCAGTGAGCGTGCAGGCCACGAAGTTGTTGTGACCGAGCTTCTCCTGATTGTCTACGCTCATGCCCTCGGAAGCCAAGTACGATGGCTTAACCACGTTCCCAACGCTGTACGTTGCACGGTCGAATCCAATGGCTTCGAGCATCGAGCCCGCCAGCGCGGCAGGGGTATCGGTTTCGTAGAACGTCTTCTGCCGCCATGACAATCGACTCAGGTGCCACTTGCCAATGAACACCGTCTCGTAACCGAGGTCATCCGCGTAGTCGACGAGCGTTTTCAGGTACGGATTGATCTCAACGCCGTGCAGGACATCTTGAAAGCCTGTCGTGCCAGCATCCCCGTCCATCGTCTGCGTCCTGCCCATCAGATTCGTCGGCATGTAGGCGTGGCCGAATCCGAGCAGCGTCGCCCTGGTCGGCGTGCATACCTGACTCGTGATGAAGTGATCGAACATCACCCCGTTCTGCGCGATGGAGTCGAGGTTCGGCGTCGAGGTCTGCCCGTCCGTGAACGAGTCAACCGAGTCAGTGCGGAACTCTCCGATATGCCCGCGCAGCGCGTCGTCACCCATCACTACGATGATGTGCGGCTGCGCTTGGGCGAAGGCGTCGAACGGCACGAGCAGCACGATCAAGGCGAGGATCAAGCCCACCATATCATCGTCTCCAACAACGAACGCCACCAACCAACATCGTGTTGCCTGCGACGGACAGCAGACGCCCACGTCACATCCCAACTCACCGCACCGACCGCAGCGTGGCGTCTGGCACCACCACCCCCAGCGCGACCCAATGCAAGATGGATCTGAAGGTTCGCCCCAGCGGCGTCGCAATCTCCGTCGGGTGCGTAGGTGAAGTTGTAGGTGTCTAGTTGGTCGAGCCCGGTGATAGCAACGGTGTTGGCGCTGACCATCCCAGTCTTCGCCACGTCGTTACAGTACGTCGTGATGTTGTAAGTAGGATTGGAAGTGGTGGGCGCTGACTCTACGCAACTAGTCGTTGTCGTGGTCATGCTCACTTCGATAGTCTGTGCATTGGCTCCTTCCGATGGATTACTCGTCGGGTCTTGCAGGTCGAAGCGGATCGTGTCGTTCAGTGTCTCCGTGACAAGCTCAAGTGCGTCAGGAGACGCAGGGTCGTCATCCACTTCGGTCGAACAGTTTGTCGAATCGCACGTTGTACCCGTGCAGTCCGTGTCGTTGCCGACGTGAACTGTCGCATCGTTGTTCTCGTCGTTTGCGGCCCGCCTCTCGTCTTGGGCGAATGCCGGAGCGGCCAGCAACAGGAAAATCAGAATGTATTTAGTCAATGGTCCCCTCGATGTAGATGTCACCAGCAGTCACGGTGCCACTCACCGCAGTTACGACAATCGACACCTTCTCTCTGGCGGTCTTCGTCCCCGCATTGATCGTGGTGTCACTCGCACCAGCAGCCGTGCAGGCAAGGGTTGTCGATTCAGTCGAGTCGAGGTGGTTCGTCGTGCAGGTATCGTCCCCGATGTCTTCCCCGTCGCACACCTTGATCGTGAAACTCGTACCCGCATACGCCTCGCAATAGATTCCAGTGATCGTCGCGGCAGCGGGCCACCCGCGCAACACGTACTCATCAGAAGTCGTGATCGAGTCCGTGTCATAGTTGAAGTACATCTTGTAGAGCGGGACGGTCTTGTTCGCAGTAACAAGAGCGGTGCTATCCACGACTCCCGGATCGAGAAGGCAATCATCCGCAGCACCAGCGCAGTTGAAGTCACCGAAGTCCTCGGTACTCATCATCGCTTCCGTAACAGACCCCGCGTCAATCGTCAGGCCAGCAGTGAATGTTCCGCTTATATCCCCAGCAGCATTCGGGGCCTCGGCATCCGTCAAGATCATTCCATCGGCAGCACCATCAAATGTGTACGACTCGCCCCCCGCCGTGGACGACACGGTGAGACTGGCACACGAAGTCGTAAGCCCATCGCAGAAGTTGAAGCTCGAAGCCCCTGCCTCCGAGTTGCCCTGGAAGGTCATATTGCTGGTCGCGCCGGGGATCGAGATTCGGTCGTTCACGCTGTTGTTGGTGGACGTGGCGATCGTGAACACAGAGTCCCCGCCGCCATCAATCGCAGTTGCCGCCATTTGCGCCGATGTCGCGCCGGTCAGCGTGGCATTCGCCTTGACGATGTTGAAGTTGCTTGCATTCATCGTGGCACCGGAGGATGTCTTGCCGTTGCTCTCGACCCTGAACTCCACTTGCCCGGCGGCGACAGATTGGACTTTGAAGAAGTCAACGCTCTGCCCAGTGTGACCCTCCACAATCAGCTGAACTTCATTCTCATCACCGTCAATGGTGAACTTGGCACCATCTAGCACGGCCGCGCCGATAACCACATCCTTCGTCGTGGTGTTCAGTACAACCGGGGTGCCGTCGGTAAAGGCACCAGAGCCTTGAACGTGGGGACCTCCCCGTTCGATGGCGTGTCGGACGCCTGCGTCGCTACAATGTACGCGCTCTCCGTCCCATTCCACGTTTCAATGGCATCGAAGTTGGTCCCGAAGCCATCAATGTCGACCACGAGTTGACCATCAGCAGTGGTGGCCGGAGTCGCGGCAGCGTTGAGTGTGAACAGTTCTTCGCCAAATGTCCCTGCGTCAAATCGCGCAAACCTTCGCTCGACGTTCGCGTCATCGCACATCCACGCCTCGTCTGCGCCCGCTCCCGTGTCCGCGTAAATCTGGAACTGGTTCGCGGTAAGCCCGCTGCAGGTGAACGTCGTGTTCCGCTTGAACGTAATCGCGTTGTTCCCGTCGTCGTCGGTGATGTTGACACCATCAACCGTGATCGTCCCCGCACCGTCGTAGGTGAACCCCGAGTGACCGGTCAACACACCACCGGCTGCGGGGATGTAGGCGACTTGGCTCGCGCCAATCGCGTGCGGTCCCGCATTCTGGTTGTTGTCGACGTAGTTGACGAGTTGCCAGAAGCCAGCCTCGGTCTGCACGAAGACGGCGAGATCATCCTCGGCCATCGCGATGTCGTCGCTACCGCAGCGAAGCGAA
>JBDGYW010000857.1:0-4775 GCA_039588935.1 Gemmatimonadota bacterium
CGTTCTCCCGAGCAAAGTTCACTGACCGGATAACATCCGCGCCGCCGGCACACTGAACTATCAGGCCCGGGCGCTTGTCTACCATTGCGTTCCATATGGATCTGGCTTCGTCGTATCCTGGCGATTCAGCCGTCACGAGAGAGCCCCGTAGGCTCGCCGCGAATGCGTCGATTGCCTCTCCCCCTACTGTAGTGTTGCCGCCATCCTTCGTAGTCATCATCAGATCGGCCATAGTCGGCTCCTTCCGGAGTGGCCGGATTCTTCATCCGTTGTAATTGGATTGTCACCAGAGGCGTGGTAGATCACGCGCCCGGCGCGTTGGTAGTCAGAGCAACCGGCAGGATGCTGTGACCCGATTTATGGAAGGCGCGGCGCTCGATCTATGCGGCAGAGAGCCGCCGGCTGGGAATGTTGGGGTCGGACGTTATATGGTATTGTGGTACCGTAGTTCCGATTTGTCAAGAAGTCGTTTGAGGGCAAACAGACCGGGGATGTCAGTTGAAGCCGCGCGACCGCGAGGGAGGGGTGCTCTACGAGGCTGGCTTGCAGCCTCGCCGAGAGTTGTCGATGATCAAGACTAGATCATGAGACCGCTTCAGAACTCCTAAAACCCCTCCATCACCCAGATCTCGAACTTGGGCTGCCCCGCTATGAACGCCACATGCCGCCCATCCGGCGACAGCTGAAGGCCCTGCATCTCCTCAGTGTCAACCATCGGGATCGTCAAAAGGGTTTTAGCGTTGCCACCATCCACCTCAACAGCCCTGATCGACGAAGTAGAATCCTGCATGTTCCTTTCGACGAAGAGTATGTATCTGCCATCAGGGGTCCACTCGAAGGAGCTGTGGATCCCAGCCGCCTCTGTCCCCTGCGGGAACCGGTAGATAGTCCGTGGCTCACCCCCTTCGATGGGTGCGATCCTGATCTCGAACTCGCGTGAGCGCCAATCGGCTTCTGCGTACGACACCGTGCTTCCATCCGGAGAGAATCCAACGCGGCCACGGGCACCATGCGTGCGCTGGTGAAGAATCCGCCGGACTTCACCCGTCTCGAGATCGTGAGCGACTATCCAACTGCGGCCGGCAGGCCCGTTGCTCTCGGGGTCGTCCGGATCGGTCGTCCGGTAGTAGACAGATTTGCCTTCCGGACTGAGAGCAAAGTCGGACATGCCACTCCTGCGGTCCGCGGCTACCAACTCGAGTGCACCTGATCGCAGGTCGACATGATAGACCCCCCGCTCTTCCCGGGCACCGGATCCGTACACGTACATCCCTTCGCCGTCGGGCGCCCACTGGAGGTACTGGCCCTGCCCCAGGCGCAGCAGGAGTTCCTGCGTCTCGCCTGATTCAATTCCGCGGATCGTGAGCAGAGTGGCGAATTGGTCCAAAGGCCTGCCGAGATATGCGAGGTGTTTGCCGTCAGGCGACCACACACCTGACAGGGTGAACCGTTGGGCCAAAGCGGAGACCGGCTCTGGGGCCCGCACCACGCGGCCGGCCGCCACATCGAAAACAGCAGTGTGCACTTGCTGCTGCTCTACGACTACGCCAAAGATGTAACTATCTCTGGTGAACCCCAGCGCCACGAGGTTCCACACATCTTGCGCCAGATCGTCCTGTCGCTGTAGTACATCAGGCCGGAACCGTCCGGCGTCCACCCGAGCAGCAGGTCGTTGGCATCGCCCTGTACGAGGGGAAACTCGCCGCTGCCATCGACCCCAACGACGTAGACATCCCGCGCCACTGTTTCCGCATCCGGCGGAAAATCGTATGCCACATGACGTCCGTCAGGGGACATCGATAGGGATGCCCACGAAGTCCATCCGAGTTCCTTGACCACACGAACGGTGCCGTCATCCGCAGATATGAGTGCTATTTGGACAGACCTGTCACTCGAGCAGATGCCGGCGAGGATCCAACGACCATCGTCCGACCAATCCCTCGGTGCATAGCAGCCGATGCCTTCGTTGGGCTCAGCCAGGACTCGTTCGCCCGAACCGTCCAGATTGATGGTTCGAAGTTCATATCCCTCTACGTCGGCGTTGACCCAGGCATAGGCAATGCGCTCTCCGTCCGGCGCGACAGCCGACCACTCGGCGAAATCGGACGACTCGCTCCAGGTGCCTTTGTCCGTAACGCGCTCGAGTTCGCTGGTCGAAAAGCGGAGGATCGCCAGATCACCCGTGTCCCAATCGATGTCGGTGACGAATGTTCCGTCGGGAGACACCGAAGCAGCGTAACTGTTGATGCCGGCTCCGGCCCAGAGGCGCCGGAACCGGACCGGCCCCTGCTGCTCCACCTCGGCGAGTTGACGTGGCGTGAGGGGGAGCCCGATACCTGCCCGGGAAATTGGGGGCATCTCCGTATCGGAACCGCAACCGACTGTGAACAGCAGGGTCGTGACCGCCGCAAATTTGCGCATGTGACACCGTCCTGGATCGAGAAAAACGCGTGCGCTACTGTCCGAATCCTCTTTCACGGACCGTGCCGACTAGGCCGCGCGGCGTCAACATGTTGTGAGATAATGAGTTACGATTCGTGTCTCGGCAAAGAAACCACGCGCGGGTGTAACGGTCTAATGCAGCTCGTTCTCTGTTTCGTTGCAGCAGGATCAGGACGCCACCGGTAGTTTCACACGGACCGTCGTCCCTGCGCCCGAGGTGCTGGAGACGGTGACGTCGCCACCGTGAGCCTTTGCGATCCTGAGGGCGATCGGAAGGCCAAGGCCGGTGCCGTCGTCGCGGGTGGAGAAGAACGGTTGATAGATCCGTTCGAGTACGTCGGGTGGGATGCCCGGTCCGGAATCGGTGATCGAAACAAAAACCGAGGGTCCTTCCGTCTCCGCCCTGACCTGAACCGTTCCACCGCCCTCCAGCGCCTGTGCGGCATTCAGGAACAGGTTGAGGAACAGCTGCTCGAGTGCGCCGGATGCGCCACGGACCTGGATCGATTGCAGAGCCGCCGGCGGTTCGGGTGGTGCAACACCAAGTTCGGTGAAAACGGGCGACGCGGCATGTATGGCTGCGCCGATGGGCTCGGCCAAGTCGATCACCCGAGTACCGAGCTGGCCGCGTCGCGCGTCACGGAGCGCATCGCCGACCGTTCCGTCGAGACGCACGATCTCGTTCAGCGCCCGCCCCTGCACCTCCTTGAGCGGAGAGCCATCTTCGAGCTGCTCTTCCACGAACTGGAGATCGATGCGGATGGCTGTCAGCGGGTTTCGCACCTCGTGTGCGAGAGATGCGGCGAACTTGCCAGCCGCCGCCTCGGCCTCCCGATCGGCGAGTTCACGGAGCGTGCGGCGCAGGCTCTCGGTCATCGTATTGAACGCCTGGGCGACTCGGCCAATCTCACCGCTGCCTGTACCCTCGACCTTCTGCTCGAGGTTGCCCGAGGCAACAGCGTCGGCGGCCGTCGCGAGCCTGGTGAGCGATCGGGTGACCCGACCTGTCGCGAGGAACGTCAGCAACAAGCCTACGCCTGCGACCAACAGCAGCAGCCAGGTGCCTCGCCGAGCAGCATCCCGGAACGGTGCGGTGAATGGGGCAAGCGGCGCCGCAGCAACCAACAAGACCGAAGGTTCGGCAAGCACACTCCGAACCGCCTGCCACGACTCGCCACCCCACGTGAACGAATCCGTTTCGAGTAGCAGCGGATCAAACGGGAGAGGGAGCAGCGAGATCCCGGTGCCTGCGTCGAACGCCGCCAAGACTATGCCTGCGGCCCCCGGGACGTTCACACTTCGCTCGAGCAAGTCGGCCATCGGGATGTCTGCGTTCAGGAAGCCAAGCAGGCGGCCTGACACTGTTTCGTGGATGGGGAGTGAAACCGACAGCGCATCTTCCGCGTTTTCCCCGAATTGGTAGGTGCCACGGTCGCGCCCGTCGATGTCGGTTATCGAAACGGAGGTCAGGCCCTGGAGGCGGCGGGCAAGATCTCCGTTCAACGCCGCTACAGCCGATCCGCTGCCGGACTCGGACAGAATTGTCTGGACCGCTGGGGCCTGTGCCAAGTCAAGCAGGTCTGACCGGCGCCGCACCCACCGCGTTCCGACCTCGACTTCGGTTTCCGCAACTGCCTCTTCCAAGCGGCCGCGGAGGAGTTCCTCCCCGCTTCGTGCGGCACTCTGGGTGAGCCAGACGCCGAGCAACCCGAGCGGAACGACCGCAAGGACGAGGACGATAAGCAGGAAACGCGCGCGGAACGAGCCCAACCACGCCTGGGTCATGTCAGTTCGCGCCGGGACGCTCGAGTTCGTATTTGTCGATCAACCTGTCGAGGCGCGGCCGAGAGATGCCGAGGGATTCGGCCGTGCGGGTCTTGTTCCATTCGTTGGCTCGGAGCACCCGAGCTACATGGTCTCGTTCCACTTCGTCCAGAGTTGCGTCCACCGACTCGGTCGCACGTACCGGCGCCGACAACGTGAGGTGTTCGGGTCGGATCACCTCCCCTGTTGCAGTCACGACGGCGCGCGTCAGGCAGTTCTCGAGTTCGCGGACATTGCCCGGCCAGGTATGTCCCTTGAGCAGTTCGGCTGCCTCGGCAGAAAGAATGTATTGCGGCTTGCCCAGTGATCCACACGCCTTCTTGACCAGGAACTCCGCCAGGCGCGGAACGTCGTCAATGCGGTTTCGGAGCGATGGAACGGGGATCTCAACCACGCGCAGTCGATAGTAAAGGTCCTCGCGAAACGTCCCCTCGCCAATCAAAGCCTCCAAGTCACGATGTGTCGCGGCGATCACTCGCGCCTCGGCCCGCTCGGAGACCTCTGCACCT
>JBDGYW010000858.1:0-3222 GCA_039588935.1 Gemmatimonadota bacterium
GGAAAAGAGGCCGGGAAACTCCAAAAATTGAGAGCCGAAACCTCCTTAAAAAATGCCGTTGTAGATGGTAATAGTTCGGACCCGTTAGAGGTACACCTTAACGGAAATTCGGAGCCCATGTTGCCATCCGAAACACCGGCAAAAAATGGTTCTGAGCACGACAAATCGTGTACGTCGGCGGAATCATTAAATTCCGGTATTTCTGAAAAACCTCCACGTAGGGGTAAGCACGGTACCTGCGGGCGGGGAGGCCCCGCTGGGGGGACCCCCCCCTGTAAGGGGGGGGACCCCCAGCTTGGGCCTTACCGGCCGCTTGGTCCCTGTAGTGCCCCCCCTCGTAGGGCGACGACGAGTGAAGAAGTTGAGCATCAACCTTCTGCACGGCTAGTCGTTCGTTGGGCGTCGTTGCTAGCGCTGCGGTCATATTTTCCGGGCCGCGTCGACGATATGAGTGTCGTGTGCTGCGACGTGACCATCGAGGCTGCGCTGTGGTTGCAGTACCAACGCTACCTCGCTGCTGCTGGAGAAGATGTCGCATTCGATGAACCACACCCCAGGCGCAGCCACGGGTTGGCTGCGTTTCGAGCGGCCGCGTCGAAGGCCGCGTGCAAAATGTCCCATTTCCTATTCGACGCGCTCGAACAGCTCGCCTCTCGACTCAACGTGCAAGAAGTAGAGGTCGCGACGCAGTGGGCGACCGTCGACGGACTAATGCGAGAGTACAATGCGACGGTGGGCGAGCAAGTGCGCAACGGTCGATTGTACCTAACGGGGATCGCTTATGAGTAACGGGGGGAACGGTAAGTCGACGGAGACGATTGAAGCGGGTCCACGTTTTCGTAGCTACCGCGACATCGTGCTCGCGCACAACTCTGGCGAAGAAGTCTCACTCATCCAGATGGAGTTGTGGCGTCGCGAGGAAGAGCTCCTCTGCGCGGCGCTTAGGCATGGTAAGAAATTTCTGGGTACCCGAATTACCCCCGCGTATTTCACCGCGCCACTTCATCGTATTGCATGGGAAGCGCTCCTGCAGATCATCAGCGAGGACCCGGACGTCGAGCACATTGATGGCGCTCTGCTGGTCTCGACCATCCGCTCACTCGACCAAGAGGAACTAGTCGGCATCCGCGGAGACATCTGGCTCGATGGCGTCTTGGCAGAAGACCCGTTGGAGTTCGACGACTGCATGAATACGACGGTGCGAGAGTTGACTCAATCGCACTGGAACCGAATCTGGGGAGGGAGGTTCGGTCGTCTCATCGAAGAGTCGCAAGAGGACCCCAATCAGGCGCGTGTGCAGGTGGAGTACCTACGTGCGGCCAACTCGATGGCGCTGGAGATCGAGTCGCAGTATTACACGACAGAGGCGACGTTTAACAAATTTGCGTGGAACCCCTTCGAGCGTGAGACCTCCAACCGAGTAACGACAGGCCTCGACTTCGTCGACAACGCCTCTGCCGGTGGCCACGGGCGCGGGGAGCTCATGGTCATCGGTGGTGGCACCGGTGACGGTAAGACCTACGTGGTGCTCAGCATGGCCTGCGAGATTGCGCGGCGGGGCAACCGCGTGCTGGTCATCGAGACCGAGGACAGCGGTGAGCTGTGCTACTGCCGCTCGGTCGCGCGGCTTTGTGACCCCCTGATTGCACCGGCTGAGATGGTGAAGAAAAAGGCAGATCCTCACGTCGTGCAGCTGGCGCAAAAGCGGTTCGAGGCCGAGGTTGAGGACAGGCTGTGGGTCCACCCCATGAAAAAGCCGAGCATCAGCGACGTGTGCCAGTGCATGCGGCACTACCGCTACACCAAGGGCGTCGACGTGGTCATCGTCGACTACCTGCAGGCCGTGACGGGCGATGACGGCCCGGCGGATGTCGGTAATCGCCCGCAGGAAGTATCCGCTGCCGTCAGCTCACTGAAGAAGACGGCGGACCAGCTCCATGTCGCGCTCATCCTGACGAGCCAGTACGCCCGCGAGCACTACAAGGACGGCAAGGAGCCGGGGCTCACGGCGTGCAAGTACTCGGGTGACATCGAGAACGAGTCGGAGATTATGTTGCTGCTATGGCGAGACGCGCAGGACGTGCTGCATGCCAAGCTGGCCAAGTGTAAGTGGGCGCGCGCCAAACACCTGCGCTACATCGTGCACGTCGACGAGACGACGGGGTGGCCCGGGGAGTTCGAGCAGGACATGACGGAGAGCGCATCATGAAGGCACCCCCCGATGTTTACGATGTGGCGTCGATTCTGGGTCTCCGGCTACCCGAGGTGAACAGGCGCGGCGACTGTCCGTTTCGGGCGCACAAGCGTAAGCGCAACTTCGCCATCTTCCGCAGCAAGAAGACGGGTGATCTGCTGTACAAATGCTGGAGCTGCGATCCACCTGGCAACGTCGGCGACGCGGTGGGTATGTACGCGCGACAGACGGGCGTCGACCGGCGGGAAGCGATCAAACAGCTCAAGGAGTACGGCTACTCGTTTGGGCGGAGGTGTCAGCGGCCACAGCCGCAGGCCAAGCAGCCCGTCGCGCCGCTGCGCGGAACCATCGAGCGCGCCGTCTTACCGCTCGACCTCGTGCGCTGGGGCCAGTGGTCCGAACAAGATCTCGGTGCCTGTCGGCGACTGGCCGAGGAGCGCAGCCTCTCGCTCGACGTCCTCAAAGCTTGTGATGTGGTCGACATCGATCGTGACGTGGTCGGCTTCGTGTACCGCGAGCCACGGACGGGGATCCCGTGTCGGGCCAAATGCCGCGCGCTAGGACGCAAGGCATTTTGGGTCGAGCCGCGTGGTGGCAACGGCACGGATGCGAAAGCGCTGGCGCCGCTCTACTTGGCGCACCAGCTCGATGCGCCGCGTGGCACGACGTCACCTGCGGCGATCACCGAGGGCGAGATAGACGCGTTGACGCTGCGCACGATGGAGTTCGGGAACGTGGTGTCGCTACCAGACGGTAGTGAGTCGGCCAAGACCGTCAGCCTGGAGCCGCTGGCACGTTTCCGTCTGTGGTTGGTAGCTGTAGATGACGACCAGGAAGGCGCGAAAGCGATGCAGGTCTTGCAGCGTCGCGCGCAGGGTCACGGCGTTCACGTCGTCCGCGTGTTCTTCCGCCGGTTGGAGGACTTGGAGCACGGTGAGGAGCTCGTCAAATACAAAGACGCCAACGAAGCGCTGCAGAGCGGCGGCTTTGCGCGTGAGGATTTCGAGCACTGCTTTGCCGTGTCGCAA
>JBDGYW010000859.1:0-3221 GCA_039588935.1 Gemmatimonadota bacterium
CTCCAGCCCCATTGAATGACTGGGTGAGAACCATTCCGTAGGCAAAGAACGGGAAGCCGAGACTCACGATACGCAGGCACAGTACGGCGTAGCGCGCCGGCTCCGGCTCAGTTGTGAACAACCGCACGATCTGCGGAGCGAATATCACAAACAACGCGCCGACGACAGTCAGGAACACCATGTTGTAGATGCCGGAAATCCAGACCGCGCGCTCTGCACGGTCTGGCTTACCGGCCCCCAACGCCTGGCCCACCATCGTCGCCGCCGCGTTGCTCATGCCCCAACTGGGCAGTATCGCGAAGATGATAACCCGGATCCCGATCGTGTGACCCGCCAGAACACCGCTTCCGAAGCCGGCAAGTATTCTGGTGAGGCCAATCCAGCTTGCTTCCCCAATGAACACCTGGAACGTTCCCGTACCCGACAGACGTATGAGCTGCCACATCACCTTTGGATTCAACTCCAAGTGTATTCGACCGACCTTAACCCGACCGCCTGCCCGGAAGAGAACGAAAACCTGCAGCACAACTGCGATACCGCGACCGATATTCGTCGCGATCGCGGCCCCTTGAATGCCCAGCTCAGGAAACGGCCCGAGACCGAATATCAAGGCGGGATCGAGCACAATGTTGATGCCGTTCGCGACCCAGAGCACGCGCATCGCGATCGCGGCATCTCCGGCGCCTCGGAAGATTGCGTTCATCAAAAAAAGCAGCAGGACAGTCGCGTTGGCGCCCAGCATGATCCGCGTATACGATGCCCCGGGTCCGACAACGTCGGCCTCCGCACCCATCAACGAGAGCAGCTGTGGAGCGAGTACGACGCCGAAAACACCCAACACCGCCGCGACCCCAAATCCCAGCAAGACTGCCTGCACGGCGGTTCGCGCCGCACCATCTGGGTCCTTTTCTCCGATCCGCCGCGCAACGAGAGCCGTGACACCAATGCTCAATCCGAGTGCGACCGTATAGATGAGTGTGAGCATCGACTCGGTGAGGCCGACCGTTGCAACCGCAGCGGGTCCCAACCTGGCCACGAAGAACACGTCCACGACCGCAAACACCGACTCCATCGCCGTCTCGAGTACCATTGGTACCGCGAGAAGGAGGACTGCGCGCCCGATGGGACCGGACGTGAAGTCCTGCTCCGTTCCGCGCACGGCCTCTTTCAACGCCGGCCACAAGCGGAATGGCGCCTCGGCCTCCGAGTGTTGACTGCCTGAACTAGACATCGGAATGGAAGATAGTGGTTATCGCAACCTGACCTGGTCGATGATAATGGTCCGTGCTGTGGGCAACTCGACGGTGAAGAAGCTCAGGCCCTCATTCCACCGAACATCCATGACCCGATGACTGGACCCCCAGTTGAGTCACCAAGCGGAATGCTCAGGCGCTTTGTGTAACGGCGCATTCAAAACCCGATCTTCACGAGCGCGAAGCGCATGCCGCTCGGGGCTTTCGTTGGAGCACGACAAAGGGCCGGCCTCCAAATGACCGCCAGTTGACTCCCGCCCTTTATGGTGCTATTCCAGACACAACCAGAAACGCGCCGGTGGCCGTGTGGCCCCGCCGCCTCACTGACGCCGCAGTAGAGGCCCGACTGACGCCGAGGAGAAATGTATGCCCTGCAAGTATGTGGCTTTGGTTCCCTCAGTGCTTTTTCTGCTGGTGGTAGTGGCCTGTGACCAACCGGCCGCACCAGACACGGCTGATGTCGAGTCGAGCCCGTCCTTCCACGCCACCGTTGATGGGAATGCCGTCGTACTTGAAGGAATGGGAGTTGCCACGGTTGATGGAGTACGGAGTCCTGGCGAGTGGGAGGGAGCCGGCATTGTCACGTTCGACGCCAACCTACCACTGACGGAGGGCGGTGGCACCACTCCTGTAACGCTTCGTGCCATGAACGATGTGAAGAACTTGTATCTATCTGTGGAGGTGGTGCGAGCGAGGGCGAATACTGAGGCCAGGTTCAATTTTGACAACGATCACGACGATGCCGACGGAAATCCGGAAATCATAGAAGAGGGTGACGATCAGATATTCGCGTATGTCAGCCGCACCGGAGTCGCTTTTGCCGATGCCTTCTGGACGTTTCTGCCACCGTGTGAGTACAGCATGTGTGGTTTCTTGGACACGGAGGACTACGCAGGGAATCCTCTCGGCGGTTCGATCGACGGGGATGCCGCCGCGACGAGCGACGGAGTTGTGACATTCATCGAGCTGTCGCACCCGCTCGACAGCAACGACGATGAACATGATTTCAGACTCGCGTTCGGCGACACAGTAGGGTTTCACCTTGGAATGCGGTTCCATGATCCAGCGGGCCCGTGGCCCGAGGGATACGGCGATACTGACTTCCCGGGGCCGGATTATCTCCCCGGATGGGGCGATATCGTAATTTTCACACCAGCGCCTGAAGTTCTCGTAACGCAACTGCAGGCCCAGACTCAACTGTTGGTGGATGACGAGACCCTGAAGCAAGGACGTGCCTTGTTGCAGCTGCTCGATACGGTGCTCGCCCGCCTGAACGGGGATCGCACGAACGCCGCCGTCCGGCAACTCCGGGCATTCACCAGGATAGTGAGTGCACTGGTGAACAGTGGACAGCTCCCTGATGCGGAGGGATCGGCACTCATAGAGCTGGCCGAGCTCGTGATCGTCCAGCTGAGGTGAGCCCGGTGATCGCGAATCTCGACGAGTCCCCGAGCATCACGCGGTGCTCGGGGCTTTCTGTAGCCAAATCAGATCGGGCCAACTGACTGCAGCCAGCCAGTATCTGATTGACAGTTGACGCCCACTGCATTCGGTGCTATTCCAGACGTCGAGTGAAACGCGCCGGCGGCCTCGCTGGCCCCGTTGCCTGACTGACGCCGTAGTAGACGTATTGCCGGTTACGTCGCTACTGGCCACCCTGAGGGTTTGGCATTGCCGCAGTTGCACTGTGTCGCATTTCTGGAGGTGTTGTCGTGAGGATACGCGCCGTATTGACAGCTCTGGTCCTTGCCGTTCTTGCCTGCGAAGAGGCAGGAGGCCCGGAACATATGGTGGATGGTCTCCTTGCTCTCGCTCCCGCATTCGAAAGCGACCTCGCTTCACTGATCGAAGTCGAATCTGTGCACTGCCTCCTGTTACGAGAAGCGACTGAAGAAGTTGTGGTTGACACGGTAGTCCAGGGCGATTTTCAGTCGGGCACAGTCGAACTGGTATTGACCGTGCCAGTGC
>JBDGYW010000860.1:0-3218 GCA_039588935.1 Gemmatimonadota bacterium
GCTGTCCTGCACGAAGATGATTTGGTCGGTAGCTACGTGATCAGCGGTCAGAAGCGTCTCGTAGGCCACCACGCGGCAGTCGAATGCGGTGTCGTACAGCTTCGCAGATACCGTAGCTCCAGCATCAACCGCAGCGTTGTTCGCGATATCCACAGGCCCCCGAAGCTCCAGCAAGTTGTCGCTGAGATAATCGAATGTTCCCATCAGCTCTCTCCGATCTTTGCGCGCCCGTCGGCAGCGTGTCGCAGTACAGCACTAGCATCTGCCGACGGGCCCAGGTGCGCCGTCGCTCTTGAGGAGACTGATATGGCCGCTGCCCCGTCTACCGATGGACCGAGCGCCAAAAACACACGTACAGCCGGTCCAATAAATGCCTCCGCATCGCCAGCAGAAACTTGATATGTTGGTGATGTGATGCGCCACGTCCAGCTCTTGAGTTTCCTCGCGAGCCGGTTCCATGGCTTTCGATAGACGAAGTTTCGGCCCATCTGCTAGGCGATCTTGATTTCTTCGAACACGACCGTGATCGCCGTGTTTGCGGCGGTCTGAATCTCCATGTTCCTGACCACCACAGTCTCCGAGCTGCCCGTCCAGATGCGCTCTTCTGGTGTCGGCAGGTAGAGCCAGCCCGCCTGGACGTTCCAGGCATCCTGGATCAAGATGCTCTCCGAAGTTGTGGCATCGACTGTCGGAAACACGCGTATGACGGTATCCGCTGCCACTCCACCCGGCATCAGAGGTGACGGGGTTGGCGTGGTGCCGCCCGTCGCATCCGAAGTGAATCGGGAAACCTTGACGTGGGCCATCGCGGCTTCCGCGTCCGCTTCCAGGTCGATCTGCCCGATACTGATGCGGTGGATACAAACCACCGCAGTAGAAGCAGGCTCAAAGGTAATTAGGTCGCCCACGGAGTCCAACGCGGATCCGTACGCGACCGCCGAGTACATGTCGCCCATTATCATCTCCTCAAGTTGTGGCCGTAGCCACGCCTAATCATCCAATTCACCAACCATCCGATGTCAGCCGCTGGTACTGTAACCCCGAACGGAATATTACGCCGCAGTTGCCATCGAACATCAAACTTCGGTCTTTCTCTTCCGAGCTGCTTCCTGAGCTGCTTGATGGCTCCGATGTACCCAGGCTCTTGGACAACAGGAGGCGGTGTAACGCCGTAAGGTATGATCCTTCGCTGACGCCACTGGATACTCGGAAGCGGCCTTTCTCGTCGAAGCTGCTGCCGGAGACTTCTCGTAGCCGAAATGAATCCCGGCTCCTGGGCGCCAGGAGCACCTGCAACTCCATGAACGACGAACTTCTGACGAACAACCCGCTGGTACGGTCTCTGGCTCGCCTTTCTGAATATGCCTTTTGCATACAAGACCTTACCTCGTCAAAATCCTGTTGAGCGACCTCTGGCGAATAGGTACGTTCATCCACTCATGGTACATCCCGAGAAAGTCAATCCTAGCTGTGTGGTCCCATCCTCCATCCAAAAGGAGCATTCCATCCTGGTAGGGCCTGAACTCAACATAGTCTCCACCTACAAGAAGTGTTGGTTCTATCTTTAAGCAAATTTCCATGCTCAAAGTTTGATTTCCAGTCCAATCTGCGACTGCTGTGTCACTTTGTGCGTCATCTGTAATCATGTACCCGTTAGTAAGATCTCCCCACAAAAATCCAGGCTCGGCAGTTCTGTGTGCTCCAGCGTATTCAATTATATCCTCGTTGTTGGTGCAGTGAGTACTAGAAACATTTGTCAGCGGCGTGGTCCCATCATCCAGGATTTGAGCATAACCGACTCCATTCTTAGAGTAGGCCATGACCAGTTGGTGGCTCTGCGCTGTTGCAGAAGTACGATGTATTCCATAGCGCAATCGAAAATTATCGGCATTTAGATATAAAGTTAAATTAGCGTTTAATGCTGCAATCCATCCGTCTGTAAACGGATCTTGAGTGTCATCATCTGCGCGGAAACGAAAATTTCCGCCAGTCATATCATTTGCTCCACCACCCTTATCCACGAAGAAAGCTCCTAGTGATAAAAGTCTTGCAAACCATAGACTGGTTTCTCTGCATACCTCTCATCATACTGCCGATGTCTTGCCCAATCAGCCCAATCATAGTTATCGCTGTAAGCCCCAAACGGGCCATTCTGCCAATATGGATCTCTGTACTTGTTAAATGCGTAGTAGGCCGTGCGCTCTGCCGTTTCTGCACTGACACCGCCAATAATATCAGGATCAGTTCGTGCGTTCTGCTTGATCTGCCAGAAGCGCTCCGTGGCCATTGTCCTGCCATGCATGATGCAGCGGATGTCGTCGAAGTCGGTTGCAATTAGATCCAGTAATCCATCTAGGCCAACACCTATCCACATTTGATCCCTGGTGCTAAAAACGTAGTGGTACTGTTCGATTACTTCTCGCACCTGTCCGCTATCTATTGCTTGAATAATACTGTGGACACCTATCCGCTTACTCGGACCTGCGCCTACAGTGTTACCATCAGGAATAAGGGCTGGATCTCCATTGGGAGCGATGTCGCTCCATAGCAACGATGTGTCGTCAGTGTAGAAGATTTTGTATTTGGGGGGCATCAGAACTCCGCGTCTAGGGTTAGGCCAGCCCACACCAGAGTGTTCTGGCTGTTTGGATCGGTGAGGTTGCTGCCACCGATATGGATTGCCTTGTTGGATATCGTCTCGTCAAGGGCCGTGTAGTCGATGTCGCTTGTCGTTCGAGCGCCCCAGATTGTGTCCGCAACGTTGTTTGTTGGGTTGAACACGTTCACGGTTGGATCCTTGAACATCGTCACTGGGAACACCCACTTGATTAGGCATTGCTCTGTTGAGTTGGCCGTTGTCATGCCGCCAATCGCCTGATCGATGCCTGCCTGTGTCCTCGCATCTTCGGCCTCTTCGAATGTGGTGAGGAAGTACCGCTGGCACCGATTAAGCTCAGTGCTGTAATCCGACGGCTGGAATGAACTCGCCACCGAACCGTTCTCCACGCGCACGCCTGCAACACTCAGCGAGTTTCCAACCGAGAACACGCTGTCCGAGTAGATCAGGATCCCGATGTTCACAATGTTCGGGAATCCACTGATGTCCTCATCCTCCATCACCTTGCGATCACCCCAGGCCGGAGTAACAGCCGTCGCCCCAGAATCAGCGAGGACATTCCAATTAGGATCAAATGTCGGCAATACGCCAACGCTCTGCC
>JBDGYW010000860.1:3238-6001 GCA_039588935.1 Gemmatimonadota bacterium
GGATCGTCTCCGAGTGCTGCTGCGTCTGCTGCGCCATCCCATCCGAGAATGATGAAGCGCGCGTTGGCTAGCGTCCCCTCACCCTTCAGCTCAACACCCATAGAGACCGATGATGACCCGATGATCGCAGCGGAGTCTCTCGCCTCCAGGACCTGGAAGATCCCGAACTTGTCGTGCAAGACGTACGACTGCGTTGTCATCTCGAGCGCTGCGTAGTATCCGGTGGGCGGGCTGGTCGTGTCCCTTGAAACGACGATTTTATCATTCGCAGGAGTTACACCATTCCCGCTGAGAAGGCGCCATCGGTCTGCGCAGTAGTTGTTGTTGTCGTTGATGTAGATACGCCCGTTGGTCGTGGTGCTGTTGATGTTCAATCCGCGCTGCCACACATCGATGCCACCGTTGTAGATGATGTTCTTGCCAGCACCGGCAGCGCTCGAAATCAGATCCGATGCGTGGTATCCATCCACGGTGTCGGCATTGAAGTTGTTCCCGTGCCCCATGTCGTTTGTCGCTCCATCGCCAAGGTCATCGATGGTCGGAACCTCAGGAGGTGTCTGGCCAGTCGTAGCGCCGGTCGGGTAATACGCTGTTTTCGTAAGCAAGTCACGCACGACACCAATCTCAACGGTGTTCGTTCCAGCCGTGATCACAGCACCGTCATCAATGGTGACGTTGACGAATGAATCTGGGTCTGCATAGCTGGTGCTGGAAACAAACCCGTACTGATACGGTGGGGTTCCGTTTGCGGAGAGTCGGACTCGTGAGCTATCAGGGAATCGGTTCTCACCAGTACTGGACAGATTGGTATTCTGCCCATCGGCCGGCTCTATGATCATCTGCGCATCGCCATTCTTCGTCGCAGTCCACGCATCACCGGTTGTGACATACACGGTGACCCATTCTGCTGCGGCGTAGAAGTCTCGGATGGCACCCATCATCGCGCGTGCAGAGTCGTTCACGCCAGAGCGAGCCATCCCCTCCGGGAAGCCGTTAGGTGACGCTTCGGAGTTGTCGTCGTCTACTCCGCTCCAGTTCTTGATGTCAGCCATTACTTCGGCCTCACTCGGAAGTAGCTGTGGTAGTTGGTGTCCGTTGCAGCCCAGTCAATATCGGTGCTCGTGGCGCAGTTCACTGTGAGGTAGATGTCGTCTCCAAATCCTGGAGTGAATTCTACTTGCGGAAATACACATGTGAAGAAGTCGCCGTTTACAACTCCATCAGAGGTAGGGATCACATTCCGTACAATTTCAGTGTCGCTCCCCGGAGTTCCAGAGTTTGTGCCATACCGAAGCCTGAAAATTACATTTCCGGGAGTTGAATCAAGTGATCCCCACTGCCCAATGACTGTGGAGAATTCGACCACCCAGATCCTTACGCTGTCAGCAAACTCGGCAAATGATGTCAGGAAGTCCTCTCCGGCTCCGTTGGTGGCAAGAACCTCAGCCGAGAACCCGTTCTGAGAGCCCGCAACGGCAAGGTTTTTCTCCAGATATGACGCCCGGAATCCGCTCAGCTCCGCTGTTCGTGTTCCAGCATCACTTACGTGGAACGACGCAATCGCCTGGGTATAGTTATGGAGAAGCTGCGTGTCGTTCGCGCCTGACACGACAGATATCGCTCCTCCATCCATGTTGTGGATATTGTTTCCAGAAACCACCGCATGATGCGCAGAGCTGGAGATGGTCACGCCGTCTGTTCCTGCGTCGCACACGTTGGACTGGAATATATTCCGATCTCCGTCATCCGTGTACGGATAAGTGCACAAGTCGAACGTGTTGCCGACCACTACCCAGTCGTTCGTCGTAGCCTCTAGTCGAACTGCGCGATTCCCATCAACAAAGTGGCACCCTGTGACGACGTTCCGATCGCACAGATGCGTCACCATTTCTGCGCGGACGCCTTCACTGCTAACACCTGACAGGTAGAATGAGCAGGCAGAGATCGTATTGTCGCGACCCTGCACGTAGACGCCGCGCGCGTTGGCTCCGGAACCTTCGAACCGACATCCGACGATGGAACTTTCCCTGCCAGACTCGTCACTTGGCGAAGCGGAGCCCTTCTCGGCTGCGTGGACTCCGATCTCCACGTTGCTCGCGTGATCCAGGTGGAAGTCGCAATCGCTGATGTGGCACCTTCCAACGAAGTGAATGCACGAACCGGTAGACACGCGATTCGCGGGCGTCGTGAAAGAGCAGCGCGAGATATACACTTCATCTGTATTGTTGGAGGCATCCATCTCGATGCCGTTCTGGCCCATCAGGCTAAACGTGGTGTCCGAGATCCAAATCTTGTGGGAATCCACGCGGATGCGAATGCAATATCCATAGCTGTCGGTGAAGTGGCAGTTGCGCACCCAGACGTAACTGATGTCGGTTCCGATCTCCAGCATCCCAACATTGGCCGAAGAGACCGTCATCGCAGAGGAGTTTCCGTCGAAAATCACCTCATCGATGATCACGTTCGCATCGACAGTTGCGCCGCCATCGTATATCAGGATCGTTTCGTCTCCATCCAGCGCAGCAGCCGCCTGAAGCGTCGCGCCGCGACCCATGATCCGGATGTTTCCCTCGCTCACCCCGGTTCCGATGGTGATGGTGTTCGAGATGACGTAGGTGGCCTTCGGCTCCAAGACGATGATCCCACCGTTTGCCGCCTCTAGCGCGTCAACAGCAGCCTGGATCGCAACATCCGTCAGCTCCGTGACGCGCACGAAGATGTCATCCAGGAAGGTGTTCGAGCTGATCGATGACGTGATGTGCA
>JBDGYW010000861.1:0-3213 GCA_039588935.1 Gemmatimonadota bacterium
TCGGTGAGGGCAACTTCGAGGTGATCGGAGTCGGCATAGGCGCCCCCGGCCCGCTCGACCGGAAATCTGGAACGGTGCTCGTCTCGCCAAATCTTGGCTGGGTCGACATGCCCCTACGTGATGGGACCGCCGAGGCTTTGGGCTTGCCGGCGACGTTAGAAAATGACGCGAGCTGCGCCATCTTCGGCGAATGGTGGCACGGTGCCGCCCAAGGCGGTCGCGTTGTCGTTGGTCTGACCATCGGTACGGGCGTCGGCGGTGGAATAGTAATCGACGGACGCATCTTTCACGGCGTGAGTGACGCGGCTGGTGAGATAGGACATGCCAGCATAGACACTACCGGCCGGCGGTGCAAGTGCGGTAACTACGGATGCCTCGAGGCCTATGCGTCAGGGCCTGCAATCGCAGCCCGAGCGGCGGAGGGAATCGAGGCCGGAGCCCGTTCCAACCTGGTTGACCTCGTAGGCGGCGACCTCTCAGCGATCACGGCCAAGACTGTCTCTGAGGCAGCGCTGAGCGGCGATACCTATTGTGCGGATGTGATTCGAGAGACGGCACACTTTCTCGGAAGCGCGGTTGCGAACCTCGTCAACATCTTCAACCCGGATATAGTCGTCATCTGTGGCGGCGTAACACTCACGGGCGACTACCTGTTCGAGCCCCTACGGCACCAGGTCGTTCGCCGAGCTTTCGATCCGTCCGTTGCTGCCTGCAAGATCGTTGCGGGCGCTCTCCCCGGCACCGCGGGTGTCTTTGGTGCCGCCGCCTCATTCAAGACACAACGGGAAGCCACAGATTGAAGCGACTCGGCGTGCTGGGAACAATGGTCTGGGACACCATCTATGGACGCGGGGCTGAGATCGAACCCGCAGAAGAATGGGGCGGTATCAGCTATGCTCTGGCAGCCCTGGAGGCAGCGCTTCCGCACGACTGGAGCATTGTACCACTCGTAAAGGTCGGATCTGACCTCGCACCCCGTGCAAACGACTTCCTGAACGCTCTTACGCGTCGCTCCGCCGCATGTCGTTTCATTGAAGCGCCGCAGCCCACCAATCGGGTCACACTGCACTACTCAAACCTCGACCGCTGCACCGAACAAATGAGCGGTGGCGTATCCGCCTGGACCTGGGAACAGTTGGGTCCAATGGTCCGCGACCTCGATGCACTATACGTCAACTTCATTTCGGGTTTCGAGATGCCACTCGAAACAGCTCTACAACTGCGACGCGGCTTCGCTGGCCCGATCTACGTTGACCTGCACAGTCTCTTTCTCGGCGTCGACGCAGCGGGTATGCGTGTTCCGGAGGCACTGGCGAACATCGCCGGTTGGTTCTCCTGCTTCGACATCGTTCAGCTGAACGAAGATGAGATGCGCCTCGTCGGCGACAACGCGGTGAGAGTCGCGGCGCGCGCCCTCGCCTCGGGCGTGCGGCTATTCGTTGTCACGCTCGGCCATCTTGGCGCTATGTATTTTTCGGCGGGAGATTTCTGCGTCGAGCGCAGCTCCAGTGAGTACCGCAAACCATCCGGGCCGATACGCACCGCGCGGATACCGGCTGTGTACGTGAACGAGCCTCTCGATCCAACGGGATGTGGGGACGTTTTCGGCGCCGCCACTGTGTCGTATCTTTTACGCGGAGTATCGGTGGAAGAGGCGCTGTCAGAGGCCAACGCACTTGCAGCGGCCAATCTGTCGTTTCGCGGCGCGACTTTGCTTCACCATCATCTACGTAGAGAAATGTTCCGTCAATAATGCGAGTGGTCGACATACCAACGAGCTTCGACGAGCGTACTTTCGATCAGTTCGCTACCGAGTTCGGCGAACCGGGCGACGAGCGCTTCCTGTTTGACGCACACTCCGTAAAATGGGCATCACCTTACGGACTTCTCGGATTGCTGGTGGCCGGCCAGGCGGCCGTCGAGCGAATGGGGCACCAGCCTCAGCTTGCGATTCCAACCGACCGGGATGTGCTCCACTATTGGAGCCGCACCGGTTTTTTCGAGTACGCGAGTGAGTGGTTTGAGATACACGGCAAGGTGCCTCATGTAAAGGCACGTGCGTCGTCCGACGTGCTGTTGGAGATCACGCCCGTTCGAGGGTCAGACGACGTACATGGAGTGGTGAGCACCATCCAGGAGCGAGCTGCAGCAATCCTCGCGGGGGAACTGGGCCTCGAAACGAAGGCGACTTTGGGATTCGGTATGGCGCTTTCGGAAGCTTGTCAGAATATTGTAGAGCATGCTGGCACGTCTGGGTGGGTGGCCGTACAGACGTACGAGTGGCGCCGCCGCCTCGGGCGCCGTGTTGTGGTGATCGCCGTTGCCGACGCCGGCATCGGATTCCGGCGGTCCCTCGACTCGACTCAGGCCGGACGATACGGCGATCGATGGAGCGATGCTACAGCCCTCGAGGCAGCATTGATCCAGGGGGTAAGCCGGTTTCGCGATCCGGGCCGAGGCCAGGGGCTTGGTGGAATCCGTAGATACGTGAGCCGTTGGGATGGGAGAATCAGCATACGAAGTGGCACCGCACGCATCGCAATCGTACCAAGTTGGGACGACGAAGTCCCTTTGGCCGACGGACTTCCGGATTTCCCGGGAAGTCAGATGCTTCAAATAATCCCTGCTCAACAACCCGAGTGACATCGACGTGCCAAGATTTGACCTAGGAACGATCCTACAAGATGCTGTACGCTGCGGGTATGGAGATCTGGTAACCCGCCCAACCGGCCGAGCAGTGCGGTCCAGCGTCGAGGAAATGCTGCCGGAACAAGCAGACGGTAATACGGTAGTGATCGACTTCAGTGCGGTCCGCTGCCTCGATATCTCGTGCGCAGATGAGGTGGTCGGCAAGCTGCTACTCCAATATGGTCAGGGGCAGTACTTCGTACTGAGCGGCGTGACGGAAGCGCATTGTGAATCGATCAATCTCGTGCTGGAGCGCCACAGGATGACTGTGGTGGCTCAGAGCCGCGACGGATCACTCCAGGTGCTGGGGCCACTCGATGAACCAGTGCGAAGGGCTTTTGTAGCCGTACAGCAATCCGACGTTTCCGCCGCCTCAGATGTCGCCGACCGCCTAGCTCTGTCCAGGGAGGCGGCGCAGCCACTGCTCGATGAGTTGTTGACGCGACGGCTGGTCACTCAGGAGGCAGACCAGTTCAAGGCTCTCTCAGCTTGACTAAATCGTGATCCGCTTCAAGAAGGTCTTCA
>JBDGYW010000862.1:0-3212 GCA_039588935.1 Gemmatimonadota bacterium
GTGACTGAAGTAGCACCGGATGGCCGTTCGGTCCGGTGGAGCCCAGATGGACAGCTTGCCGCATATGAAACCGGAACTGGAAGCGAGTCGGCGACGCACATCGTTTCCATTGAAGCGGGACAGATTCGTCCAGTCACTGATGTCTATGGCACTGGCGTCGTGTTCTCTCCGATCGGTGCACAGATAGCCTACATCACAGTCCCTGATTCACCCGAGTTGCGTGATGCGCGTGCCGCGGTCATGAGCGCCGGCCAACCACAAGACCGTGCAAGCTTCATGAGGATGCGCAGGGAATTGGCGCGCGTCGATGCAGAGCATGCTACTATCGTCTGGCGGGAGTTGGCATCCGGAAACGAGCGCGCGCTCGAGACTGGAGGGCTCGCCATCTACAGTCTGAATTACGGTACGGAGAGCGGTACGTTGTACTTCGTCGGAGCAATGGAGGGTGAATCGAACCGCCGCGATATTTACTCGATCGAGGGTTCTGGCCAAACGCATCCCGTCACCACTGGGCCAGGCTTCAAGGACAACCCGCGTGAAGTTCTTGATGGCACTCACCTGTTTTATTCAGTCGGCACCGATTCGGTGGGAGTCGTCGAATTAGGCTCGGGAGAAACCCATTTCATCCACGCAGCGTCGCCCGTAGTATCGGCCGACGGATCAACTATGGCGTTCATCGGCAGTGAGGGAGGCGAGAATACAGTTGGTTTGATACCGTTGGCCGCCGGCGCCGAGCCAAACATGGTCACACGCAGCGAACACCCAATCGCCCGAACCAGCACACGGGCATGTTCCTCATGCCCTGAGCACTCGAGTATTTCGATTTCCCCGGACGGGAGCCGAGTAGCCTTCCAGATGATGCCGAGGGAGGACTGGGAGATCTTCATGGTGAATGGCGACGGGAGCGGAGAAACGCGGCTCACGCAAGACATCCAACACGATCTCTATCCCCATTTCCTCTCAGACGGCAGGTTCATAGCAATGAAGGGAGAGGGCCGACACCGACGGTCCCATCTGTATGACCTCTCAACCGGTGAATCCACGCGACTCTTTCGGAACAACACCGTCCGCACCGTCGCACCGGAATACGAGTGGGCCGTGAGCCCCGATGCCACCAGAATGCTGGTCGTGGCCGACCGGGACGGTGACACCATCTCCCCGGAGCGTGGCGTCTATCTGATAGATCTGACACGGAGAGTGACAAGGGCAGACCTTCAAGCCCGCGTGCAGGAGAATCTCGCCGCCGAAAGCTCGCTCAGGGACCGGGGCCGCGCGATGTTCGAAGCCATCGCGGCAGACGTCGAGTCAGTTGTGGCAGACGTTTCGCTGCCCCGGATCTTCGAGTATGAGGAAGACCTCTTCCTGTTCGACTCGAAGCACATCACGCAGCCGGGCAACGCCAAGGCAATCGAGTATCTGACTGAGAAGCTCCGGTCTTTCGGGTATGAACCGGAGCTACAGTGGTTTGAGCCTCGTGGCACGAGAACCGCAAACGTGGTCGCGACTCTCCCGGGCACCACCCACCCGGAACTCGTTTATGTCATCAGCGCCCACTTCGATTCATCCAACCGTGGACCTGGCGCCGACGACAACACCTCCGCAACCGCGGGGTTGCTCGAGGCGGCTCGTGTCCTCGCGGGAAAACCGATGCCGGCTACGATTCAGTTTGCGTTCTTCACCGGCGAGGAAGCTGGCCTGCTCGGCAGCCGGGAGTACGTGAGACGCGCCGTAGCGGCAGATGTGCAAATGCTTGCCGCACTCAACAACGACATGGTGGGCTGGGCGGAGAACCACCGTTTGGACAACACGATCCGTTACTCCAATGCCGGCATTCGCGACGTGCAGCATGCTGCGGCGTTCCTGTTCTCGGACCTCATCACCTACGATGCCAAATATTACAGGAGCACAGACGCACACGCCTACTACGAGGCCTACGGTGACATAGTGGGCGGAATAGGGTCATACCCGATTCTGGCCAGCCCGCATTACCACCGCGTTCACGACGTATTGGAGACCGTGAACCACCAGCTGGTGACCGAGGTGAGTAAGACCACGGTGGCGTCCATCATGCTGTTGGCCTCGAGTCCGTCGCGGCTCACCGGGCTCGAGTGGGAACGCAACGGTAGATCGGTTGACGTATCCTGGTCCCCGGCTCCCGAAATGGACGTCACGAGCTACGTCATCTCCTACGGACCGGCGAGTGAGCCTGATAGATTCTCAGTCACGATAGCCGAGACACATGTCAGCCTGGACAACGTCGAGCCGGGCAGCGTAGTCGCGGTGAAGGCAGTCAACGGACGCGGCATTGCAGGTTGGGATTGGGCTCGCGCGGTGATCGAGAGATAGTCACACCACTGCGGCAGCATCCTGAGACCGAAACACAGCTGATTCCGCATAGGGCCGGAGTCGTTTCCGGCCCTTGTTTCATGCCCGGAGCAGAACCGAACGCCGATCCTAGGGTCGCTCCCTTGAAACTTTCCGCAACCCACATCCGTCGTTAGATTATCGCCCGCCGACATGTCGGGAACCGACATATCGGTAACCGACCGAAACAACTTGGAGTGTTGCATGGGATCGAACGACGGCACGTTGCCCGGGAACCTCTCTCCTGTGGTGTTCCAGATCTTACTGGCCCTGGCGAATTCAAACTTGCACGGGTATGGCATCAAGCTCGAAGTCGAGAAGCGCACGGACGGACGAATGAACCTGGGATCAGGAACCTTGTACGAAGCCATCCAGCGACTGGAGGCCATCGGGTTCATCGCGGAGACCACCTCGCCACCCAATGCGCCGACTGGCGCACGCAAGCGTCGCTACTACCGATTGGAAAAAACCGGCCGTGAGGCTCTCGAGTCCGAATTGGCGCATATGGAGAAGATCGTTCGCTACGCCAGGCGTAAGAAACTTATGGCCCAAGCTCGCTGACACAGATGGCAGTTCGATTCTTTGAACTCTTACTGCGCCTCTACCCTCGCGCGTTTAGAACGAAGTATGGACGTGAACTGACGGAGTTCTTCCATGATGAGCGGAGCCATCCCCGTTATCGCCGTCCGTTCGTAGGGAACGCTTGGTTTTGGGCGAGAACCGTGTCGGACCTCACGCGCTCAGCGGTGCGAGTGCGATTGGTGGCTTCAAAAAGGGCGCCGGCGCAGCGAGAGGGAACAGAGCGAAGAAAGATCTACCTCATGGACACACTTTGGCAGGACGTGAAG
>JBDGYW010000863.1:0-3461 GCA_039588935.1 Gemmatimonadota bacterium
GTCGGAATTCGACTGATTGCTATTTCCAACTGACGGGCAGTTATCCACGTCCCCACAGACGGTGTCGCTGTCTATGTCGTTGTCGGGATCGCTTGGGCACGGATCACAAACATCACCCAGGTTATCCTCATCAGTATCACTCTGCAATGGATTGGATTCTGCGGGGCAATTGTCGCAAAGATCTCCATAGGTATCGCCATCACCGTCCAACTGATTCTCATTGAGAACAAATGGGCAGTTGTCACAGGAGTCGCCGTGGCTGTCGCCGTCGCTATTGATCTGACTTTCGTTATCAATGTTGTCGCAATTGTCACAGGCATCGCCATGACTGTCGTTATCGTTGTTGGTCTGGTTCTCGTTGTCTACGTTGTCACAATTGTCGCACGCATCGCCGTTCTCGTTGACAACGAAAACACAATTGTCGCAGACGTCGCCAACCTCATCCATGTCCGTGTCAATTTGCGAAGGGTTATAATCTGTGGGGCAATTGTCGTCACCACAGATATTCGCGGGAAACCCAGGATTCCCAGCATTATCTCCATCGGTATCGGTGCAATCATCACAGGCATCGCCGTCCCCATCATTGTCCAAATCTTCTTGTCCGGGGTTATCATCCAGCGGGCAGTTATCGCAGAGATCCGCAAACTGATCCGAGTCGGTGCTCTCTTCGTCCAAGATGGTCAGAATCATGAGGCGATCAACATATACTTTGGTCGCATTCTCATCCGCTCTCTCGTTCATGAGAATCTGAATCTCGTGGGGCGCATCCTTTTGTTCCTCGGGAATTTCTAGCGCATCGGTGCGAATCTCGTAATTGCCAGAACACGTTCCATGATCTTGCGGTGGCGGGTAGCAGAAATCCTCGACCTGGTCGCTACATTCGAGGCCATGGTTGTCTCCGCCATTACATTTGGCAGGAAAGAGGTAGTCTTGCCCGAAACCCATAAAGTGAAGTCCGTCATCACAGTCCTGGTCGGGATTGGAAAGATCCCAACAGGGATCCGTCGGTGAAGCGCGATCGCAGATGCAGTGGTACACCCCGAAGTTTTCGTAGACGTTGAGGGCCTGCTTGCCTCGCGAAAGGAGGCATTGCTCTCCGGGGGGGACGGCTGGAAACCTCCACACGTATTCGAGCCTATAACTGTTTGCTCCCTCGCACTCTCCTCCAGGCAAGCACTCACTATCAGATCGACAAGTTTCTGTGCTGTTGCTGCATTCTCCATACAGAGTCCCTGAAGGATCTGGATACAGGGTTTCACGCAGGCATTGTGACGAGCCATCTGCCACGTGCGTTTCATCGACGGTGTCATCAGTGGAACAGAGCGCACCGTAGATACACGGATCTCCACCGCTTGGACAATGCCTTTCGCCGGGAGCTGGCGTGACGAGGTAACCGGACTGTGCCCGAGTCAGGCATTTCGATTCATTTGCATCGACGATACAGTCTGCGGCGGTCACTGTCCAAGGTGAAAGACAAATCCCCGCACAGAACAGAAACAAAGCGAGTCGTCGCATGTTCCCTCCTTGTGCCGGTTCGACCGGCGGGTGAGCCGTGGTGATCAGATCCTTCGGGAGTTGGAGCCGCCGCCGGTCAAGAAGAAACGGCCCGGTGCTCGTTAGGAGTAAGCCACCACGCCCGGTTGTTATGCTGACCATTTCATTCTGGGGTGAATACCTGCTGGTGTGCGCAGTCGTCATCTTGCAGAGCATCCATCGTCGTGAGCGGGTTGATTGCATCTTCATAGTGCATGATGTATGCCAAGTGAGTGAGCTGAACTCGCGCATGCTATGAAGGCCATAGCATTGAGTGGATTAGGAGGCAGGAAGGGGGTCATCACCGGACACGCTGTTGGCTCGGCGAGAGTCGTGCAGGCTGAATTTTTCGCCTTGTTGTAATGACAACGAATATATGGCGGCTTGAAGGCAATCAATCTCACGTGAGACTGAAATGTCAAGGGTGAGACTTCGGAGAACGGGGACATACATCGCATGAACACTGGCTCAGCGCCCGGCAAGCACGCAATCATTGCCAGGGCCGTGACAGGTCTTGCCAGCTGCTTCACCCGGATGTTAGCCAGCGTTTCCAATCCGCCCGATCGTGCCAACTCGTCATCAATAGAAGCGGGCGAACCTGCTTTTGAAGTCGGTGTCTCGACCCAAGCTCGCCATCAGATCCTGCACACTCCGATCTCGGGACTTGACTTGCGGGTCTGGATTCGCAATTTGGGAGATTGCCTCCAAGCGATTACCCTCGTCGAACCACCCGGGGATCACCGTGACACCTTCGTACTGGGATAACGGCATCTGGTAGATCCAGCCGTCGCAGTACATCTCAAGTCGGAAGTCGGGAGCTGCGTGTGCCCATAGAGCTGTCTTCGCCCCCAACTGCGCGAAGGGTGAACCCTTGACGTCGAACCCAACACGGCGTTCGTTCGGGGACAGCGTCGCGAAAAACGAATCGATGACGCCATCAGCCGGATAGACCTCAGGATCCGCATATCCGGTTGCGGCCGGCCACGGTGAGTGAAGGAAGATCGTGAAGGACCTCCTCCCGATCTCCGCTTCGATCTGGTTCCCCATACGTGTCGAGACAAGGCGCACAAGTTCGCCAGTTGCTTCGTTCACAACGGGTTGGCGGAACCGAGTGTAGGCGTGGTTGATCCCCGAGTAAATGAGGGCCTTCTCGCCCTTGGCTAGAATCTCACGTCGGATCGTCTCGGCCATCACCTCGTCACCATCGCCGTCAGGCAGAACCCTCTTCATGACCTCTGGGTTCTCACGGTCCTCGACCGTCCACATGTGGCTGAAGTCTGTGCGAGCGTTGAGGCCTACGACGCGAAACGGACGTGAGCCGATTGGAAGGCTCCTGTTCAAGCGCCACGCTGCACGGAGGATATCAACATACTCTTGGTAGCCCCAGAACGGCCACTGATTCCAGAACAGGCGATTCGCCAGAGTCTGATCATAGGTGTCGGCGGCGAGTAGGCGGTCAAGCTTGGCCTGGTCCCTGGCCGACACAAACTCGATTCCGAGACTGTAGATCCCATTTCGATAGAGTATGGGGATGAGATTCTGGACGAGGAGCGGGTCGTGCCGGATGCGGTGGTACTCGCCGAGAAACACGATGTCGTGGTCGACGAACTTGGCTGCGACGTATTCTTCCGGGGAGGCACTATGGTCGTGCAGCCACGCCTGCAGCTCAGCTCGCTGCCTTGGCTCAAGCGTTGGCAGAGACAGTTTCTCGCTAGAGCATGCACTCGATATCAGGAATAAAGCGACGGCCCAGATGAGTGCGAACGTCCGTCTCATTGTCCACTCCCGAGGAGTCTATTCCCAATCCGGCCTGGCTAGACAATATGACTTCCGCTAGTGACGGCTGACCCCCGATCTATCCGCGGGTTAGCCTTGCGGCCAGAGCCGCATAGTGCGGGTGCACTAGTGTTCGCGATCGGAGGTCAGCC
>JBDGYW010000864.1:0-3203 GCA_039588935.1 Gemmatimonadota bacterium
GCCTCCCAACTCAGGAGGCAGGGGGATCTGGATGCAGCGGCAGCCAAACTACAAAAGATTTCGCAGGTTTTCCGGGAAGAAAAGGACTTTGCTCTTTTTGAAATCGCAAAGATTCGCGAGCTCCAAGAGCGATACGAAGAGGCTTTGAACATTGCCAAAGAGATTTTGGATAGGAGCGATGTGTCGGATAAAACTACAGATCGCTATCCCATTTTGGCCTTTCTTGGGCGACTTCTCGGAGAGTTGGGCCGGAAGACCGAGGCTGCCCACTACTGGAATGAAGCTGCTCGGGATGCCGATCGGAAGCTCCAGCAGAATCCACCATCATTCATCGAGATCCTCGAGATGGGTGAAAGTCTGGCTCGGGCGCATCACGATGTTGAGGCGATCCAAGCGTTCAAGAAGGCGCGAGAGTGGAGCCGGGCCCATGAGGATGGCAAGGCCTTGGAAGCCATCCAGAGAGGTTCATCTCTTCTCGGTGATATCGGCGATCAGGGGATGGTAACAAAGTTGCAGGCTCACCTTGAGGCTTTGGAGCAGCGACGGCTCTAGCTGGCGTTTTTCACCTTTCGGTACGAGACCGCTGGATCTTCCGGGAATCCAGATTGTGCGGCCGGAAACCCTTCCTTTGAGGCATCCGGGAGATAGGAATCATAGACGGGGTTTCTGTCAGGTCCGATATGTAGCTTCAACTCAACCGGTCAACGCGAGACTCTCATTGAGTACTTCTGCTGGGTAACGGAAGTGGAGCGTCGAAGATAAAGAATTCAAGCGGGGCTCTTGCCAGGTTTGATAAGTGTATCCACGAAACCGGATCAACCCCATGCTGGTCCTGCGGCGCGCAACGCTCCACACTATCGGACCAATAGCTCGGCGATCGCGAAAGGCGCCGCTACTTCGGTGCCGTGTGGCGTTCGATCTGCTCAGTTTCGTATCGCTTGACACGCGCGAAGTGCCACCTCTTCCCTTCCGGGGTTCGTGCGGGATTGAGAAACTCCCAGACGACCTCCCCGTCGCGTGTGACCTCCAGCAGCTGCCCAGCGTCCGAGATCGAGATTAGAGTGTTACCGTTCGGTAGGCGTTGTGAGGATCCTCGGCCGCGCGTGAACAGCTTCTCGTCACCTCGGTACTCCCATACGATCTCTCGCCTGAGCGGATCCACCTCGACGACACGGGACCACCCTCGGTCGACGCCATTATCAAAAACGAGGATGTGGCCGTTATCGAGGATGGTGGCATCGTGGGGGCCGGAAAGCTCTCCCTGGCCCCACGCCCAAAGGAGCTCCTCTCGCTCTCCGTTCAAGATGACCACGCTGTCTTGGTGGCGAATCGAAACCAGCACGTTCCCTAGATCGTAGATTGGGTCTTGCTTCGCCAACTCGCTGCGCCTCATCCACTCGACGGAGTTGGCGTGAAAAAGATCGGTGAGTTCCGGTCGGTCCCAGCGCGTGACCTTGCGAGGGAGCAGCGAGTAACCGACGCCATTGTCGCTAAGCGAATGGAACAAGGACAGTGTGCTGGTCACTTTCCCGTTGGGTGTGGTTCGTACGACTTCGCAGTCGAGTATCTGCAGGCCATCGATCCGCTGGGGCAGTCTCTTGAATCGGAGAAAGGTAAGGCTTCCGTCTGGTGTGACCTCAACGTCGTGATGGATGTTCGGAAAACGCTTTGCCCAAACAAGTTGACCATACCAGTCAAAGCGAAACAGCATCTCCAAACGTGCATCCACGACCAACAGATTTCCATCGGGCAAGAGCTCTGCATTGTGCCAGTGCCCCATGCAGGGATCGTTCGCCCAGGTATTGACGACGTTTCCGTGCAGGTCGATCAGAACGGATTTGCACTGCCACTCTAGAGTGTATAACGAGTAGCCGGGGTGTGTTTTTTGGGCGTCGATCTGCACGACACCATTGCGGTTGGAGCCGGCGCCTGCATCCGATGACTCGACGTAGCCGAGCGCCAGAAGGCGCTCGATCTCCGTCTCCTTGTGGACGACTTCCTGTTGTACGTCGCCTGTGTGCTCGGATGCTGGGCACGACAACACGGGGAGCGTTGTTGCTAGCGCCAGGCCGCGAAGTGCGAGTCGCTTGGAGCCGAAATGCCTCAATCGCTACTCCTCGTGTTGAGTTAGGCCTGTTTCCAAGGTGCGGTCAGGGCACATCGGAAAAAAAGACGGATGCGTTTTCCGTTGGCTCCCGCGTCGCCTTTCCCGATGCGCGATCGAAAAAGAGACATCGACGATAGCACCGGTGAACCGCCCCGGGTTTGCCGGAGGCTCCATTCCTTGAGGAGATGGAGTCATGGCACGCACAAGCAGGTATTCCCAAGAGGTCCGAGAGCGGGCGGTCCGGATGGTCTTCGAGCACCGTGGCGGGTAGTACAGCGGTGCCAGTGAGCGCCTTGGCCTACGGCAACCTGCGAGCACCCACTCCCAGTCAATGTCGCAAGGCCGCGTGGCCGGGGTCGCCGATGATGTGCGACGGGCCAGCGAGGGGGTGGGGTTACCCTAAACGGCAACTAGAGTGCAGCGCGCATCTGATGTGCTCATAGGCTACGCCCCAGGCCACGCCACCTCGCCGACGGGAAACTCCATCATCCTTCTACCTGATCCCACTGGGCCAGCAGTACTGCGTTGCCGGTGTCGCGTACTAAGGGTACGGGCCGCTCCTGATCTCCTCGGCCACGAGGCGCCGTTTGGCGCTGCGCATCGCCTGCACACTTGTGAATGTATATATTCCAACCGATCTCTCGAAGAAATTGCTTGACAAATTCACTGAGTGGGACGCATTAATAGAGCCCAGTTCCCAACGTTCTGCTGTGTGAGGGAAGGCCGCGGAGTGGATTCCGGCCTTGGTAATCTTGCTAAGCCTCGGGGGCATCTTGGTGTTATCTGCTGGGGCTCGAATGACAGTGGGGAATCTAGCGTCCCAGAAGATCTGGTCTTTGTGCCCGAGCCCTCGCGCTGGATGCTGCTGGCCGCGGGGCTGGGCTGCCTGGTTGCGCTGTGTCGGGTGCGGGGGCGCTGAGCCCGAATCGCGTCCGGTAAGGAGATAGGCAAAACAAGCGGCGTCTTCGGGACGTCCGATAACTACGATTCCGTCACATTGGAGCCGATGAGGGGGTGAGGCCCCGCGTTGGGCTGCCCCGTCCCGATCGAGGGCTCCGAGTGGACGATGGCGGTCGACACGGTCGTGGTCGCGATC
>JBDGYW010000865.1:0-3198 GCA_039588935.1 Gemmatimonadota bacterium
CACCCAGCGGAACGTGGCCTGCTGATTGATCGAGAAGCTCATTAGCTCCTGCGATGCCGTGTAGGTGGGCGCCGCGGTGTGGTTACCGATGGCATTTGCCTTGGCCGCGCTGTCCAGCGGATCGAGTGGGCGTGGCGCCGGAGCCGAAGATGATCTCGTAGATGTGGCAGATCACATCGGCTCCGCCCGTGAGCCCGAGGATGCTCGAGTCGGTGCCGGCGGATCCTGGCGTACCTGGCGCTTCCTGGTCGCCTATACTCGCGTATCGTCGCATATCAATCTCCTAGGATGAACCCTTCGAACTCGCCATACTCGGGCTGTTCGCGCCGGATCGTGCCGACCAGTTCCTGTGTGAAATTCTGTGTGACCTCGGGCGTTCTCGAGTCGTCCAGCTCGTCCATCGCAACCCTCTGCACGCCCAGTGTAAGCAGATGCTGCCAGCGCGTAAAGAGATCCGTCCATCTGGCATCGTCGAAGTCGATCTTGGCCGGATCCGCGTAGTACCTCACCTTCATTCCGTAGGTCTTGTCCAGCGGACTGTTGAAGATGAACTCGTTGTTGTGGATCGTCACGCAGGTCGGCATGCCCGGCGTGCGCGACCGCCGCGACTCGTCGATCACCTTGACGTACTCGATCCCTACCGCGTCTTCTTCGTTGACGATGACGTAGGTGTCGCTCGAGGACGGGGTCTTGCCCGTGTCCCAGGCGATATCCATCGTCACCACCTTGGTCGTGGAGTCGTAATCGGTTATCTGGCGATACTGGCCTTTGCCCACCCCGGTCGTGATCAGGATGTGCCGGCCTTCCGCGTCCGACTCCGAGACGGTCTCACCCGCGGCCAGCGTGACCGTGGTGGAGTTCGCCGACTGTACCGTGTCGGTAACGTCTCCATCGAGCAGCGTCACGTTGAGCTCGTCGTCAAAGTCGGTAGGTAGCGCGTACCGACGCTGATTGACGATGCCGATGGCGAGTACCGTCGTTTCGAAGGTCTTGAGCACGCCGAAGCCCGTGGCGCGCGTCTTGGAGATGATCTCGTTGACGAGCTCAGGCATCCAGATCTCTTTGGCGCGCTTGATCTGCTCCGCGGTTGGATCCGGGAAGCCGCTGCGCCTGAGTCCCTCCGAGGCGATCGTCGCCGATGTGATGTTCGGAGTGGCCATTACGGGACCAATCGTGCCCTAATGCAGTAGAAGATGACCTCATTGGCAGCAAAGCCCTCCGTGGTCACCAGCACGTTGTCCGCGGGTGTATCATCGGTCAGATCCGTCAACCCATTGGTGTGTCTTAGATCTAGGACAATTGGCTGCCCAACAGTCCACCCTGCGCTGGAATCGTCATCACCTGCCAGCCACAAGACATCATCAGTGGCATGGTCATATTCGAACTTCACGACTATATTCGGTTCGGTGACTACGATCCAGATATAATCGACCGCCAGCTTCGTGAAGGTCGCGGTAATCTCACTGCCGTCGATGGCCTCAAAGTCCGCGAGATTCGCCGCGCCAGTCGAGGTTTCGTGATGATGACACACCATGAAGAAGTCGGCGTTATCCATCACGGGCGTAGTGGTGTCGTCGTACGACACCGTCGTGATTGCCGCCCAGGAGGGCGCGGCCATTGCCAGCAGCAGGACCAGGCTTGCGAGTAGCTTGCCCATCAGACGCCTCGGCGCTTCTTGCTGTCCGGGTTCGTCTTGGCCTGGTTCCCGGCCGTCGAGCGCCGCGGGTTGAAGTCGGCGCTGTGCCCCCGGACGTGCTCGCCGTGGCCTTGTTTGTTCATGGCAGACTTGTCGCCCGCCTTGTCAAGCGAGCCCATGCTGCCCATCATTCCTTTGCGCAGTGCGCCTCGATCAAGTCCCATTAGCTTTTCAAGTCCCCCAACCCGAACGTCGGGTTGCCGTCTGCGTCCAGCGGATCACCGAAGGCATCATACCGCTGTTTCGTGTGTGTGTCTGAGTCGGTCACCGGGCTGACCGGCTTTTCCGAGCGGAATCTCTGAGGCAGATCAAAACGACCAGGATCGTCCAGATCGTCGCGGTGAACCAAGAGACCCTTTCGCTTGCCATAACGCTCGGTGGTAGTCTCCGACGCGAGCACGACGTCCCCGTCAGCGGTTGTTACGTTATGGTCACCCAGAACGTACCGATAACGGGGACGCCCTCTTCTCATGGCAACGTTGTCAGAGCCAAGCGCTCACGTAGGTCGTACAGCTGACGCATCTCGTCGGACAACTCCTTGATAGCAGCTGCCAGGTCCACAGCCTCTGATGCCTTAGGCGCATCCACACCCGTAAGAGATAGCTGCACAGCAAGCGCATCTATCCCGTCCTGAATGTGGCTAATCAGGTCGTCGACGGTGACAGCCATCAGCTGACGTCCACCGTATGGGCGATACCGGTGTTGAGGTTACCCGACGGATTCTGTCCGTGACCGGCCAGGTAGATGTTCGTGGTGTCCGCAGCTTCCCAGTCGGTCGCGCCGATGAGCGTACACTGGTTCATGACCAGCATTCCGCCCGCGGTGGCGTGAACGTCTGTTGCAGCCGTCATCGTGGTAGCCGTCGAAGCTACCGCGTTGATGAACCGGCAACGATCAAAGATCGTGAACCGATCCAGATCACCCGATGCATCTGCCTTGACAAACAAGGGAGTCGCAGCGTCCGCGAAGCCGATGATGTCACAGTTGTAGAACGAGTTACGCACTGCAGCCGAGATGAACTCGATCTCCGCACACGTAGTCGAACGCGCCACGGTATCGACACCGATGGTACAGTTCGTGAACGTGTTCTCGCCATCGCCCGTGAGCTTCAGGCTCGCGCTTCCCGCCGCATCGCCAGCTGTGGCATGACCGATGCCGGCGATGTGACAGTTGACGAAAGCGTTGCGCTCGCCCGTCACGTTGACGCACACGGAGGCCGCGTTGTGGCCCTGGAAGAACTGCACGTTGCTGAACAGGCAACCATCCCCACTGACCGTGATCAGTGGCGTGAACGTCGTGCTGGGCGCGATTCGAGCTCGCTGACCGACCCTGCATGGAGCGGCCTCACCGACGAGGTGGGTGGCGTCCTTGCTCCAGGCGATCGTTGCCGTGTCACGCGAGCTGCCCGAGGCTTGTCCGTTGCCAATCAGATGAATGACATCGTTCTTGCCGGCGGTACAGAGCGTGAGTGCGTACTCGACCGTGTCCAGAGGTTCGTCAGG
>JBDGYW010000866.1:0-3195 GCA_039588935.1 Gemmatimonadota bacterium
GGAAGTTGCCCTCGATCTGCGTGATGTTGATCTTCTCGCCAGTGCAGTACATGAGGAAGTAGATCGGGTTCAGCATCCCTAGCTTGAGCGGTAGCTGCTCGGTCTTCTTGATGTTGTTGTGTGCGTACTCCTGTGCTCTGTTACCGATCTTTTCAGCCGCCCAGTGAGTGCCGTCGGCGAGGACATCACCGATGCCTTCACGCCGCACGATCTTGTCGAGCAGGTAGTAGAACCGTCCCTCGCTGTCGGGCGGCATGTCCGGAAAGTCTTTGTCAGACAGGATGCCGGCCTCGTATAGCTCGATGGCGAAGGCCATGGTCTGCGGTGCAGAGAAAGCGTCCACGCCGTGCTCGGTGGCCTTCTGCGCGATTCTCAATCCGAAGTCGAGATTGGAGTAAGCTCCCATCGTGTAGGTGAGCTTGGAGAAGCACTTCATCATGTAGGAGCAAAAGCGCGTGTCGACGGAGATCGATGCGCCACACTTCATGGGGCAGTTGTGACAGCTCAGGAGCCGAGTCCGCATCGTCTCCATCGTGTCCGTCCACTCCTTCTGGATCTCCTCGGTCCAGAAGCCCTTCCTCCGTTCGCGCGCGTTGCCCCACATGAAGTTCTCGGTGTGCCACTTCTCATCGTGCACCGCCATCTCCTGAGGTGACCCGATCCCGGCCATAATCGGCATGACCCCCTTGAGCGGATTCGCGTTCCGGTGCCGGATGTATTTCAGCGCGTCGTTGCAGTGCCCGAGAAACTCCTCGGGACGAGCGATCAGAATGTCCTTCGAGCCGCGCACCGCGACCGCCTTCAAGTTCTTGTCGCCCATGATGGCGCCCATGCCGAGTCGGCTGGCGCTGGAGCGCCCCTGCTCGATGGACGCGTAGAAGACCTTGTTCTCACCGGCCAGGCCGATTGAAGAGACCTGCACGTGCGGGTCGTCCAGTTCCTGGCGGAGGAGGGAAGCTGTCTCGAATGTCCCCAGGCCGCGATACTGTGTGGCGTCGCGTATCTCGACCTTGTCGTCGTTGATCCAGAGATAGACCAGGTCTGGCGCCTTGCCGCGAATGATGACCTTGTCGTAGCCGGCGTGCTTCAGCTCCGGTCCCCAAAACCCGCCCATCATCGAGTAGGCGGACAGTCTTGTCTGCGGTGAAAGAGACGACACGATAGTGCGGTTGCAGCCGGGTGCGGGAGTACCGGCCAACAGACCTGTTCCGAAGATCAGGAGGTTCTCGGGGTCGAAGGGATCCACCTCAGGGCCGACTCTGTCCCACATGATCCGGGAATTGGTGCCGAGCCCACCAAGATGCAGTTCAGACAGCCGCGGGTCGGTCGGTACCCGTTCGATGTTTCCTCTGGTCAGATCGACTTCGAGATTGAAGCCTGTCTCTGCATACCTCATTCGTTTCCCCTCGCGATATATCCGTCGAGAAAGAGAGATGTCTGTTGTGCGGCAAGGTCGTGTAAGCTCACTCGGCTTCGCCCTGCGTCGTACCACTGGTAGAACCAGTTGATCATGCCGAACAGATTTGCGGTGGCAAGCCAAGAATCGAGGTGCGGTTCCTGATCTGATCCAAGCTCTCTTACGATTTTGTGTACTGCCTCGAAATATGCGCGGCGGCGTTCATGGACGGCGTCGTACGCTTCGCCTTCGAGGGTCTCCACCTCGCGCGCGCAAACCTTGAGTTCGTGCATGTTCTCGCCAAAATGGCGGACATGGTTGCGCACGGCAGCTTCAAGTCGCAAACGAGGGTCGGGAACGCCTTCGAGATTTGTGCTGAGTCCTTTGAGCAGTGAATCGAAGGTGTGGTATTGAATCCAATAGAGGAGTTCTTCCTTGCTGTCCACGTAGTGATAGATGCCTGCGAGGCTGAACTCGGTCTCGGAGGCGATGCGCCTCATCGATGCCTTGTCGAACCCCACCTCGGCAAAGACCCTTGCAGCCGACTTCAGCAAATGAAGACGCTTGCCGTCAAACCCTGGGGTCCGTTTTTGTGTGGTGTCGAGTGCCAGCATATGCGTACGTTCGAACGTTCGTTCGGGTGGTTCTGCACGAAATCTCGCCAGGTTTAGGGGGAGGTGTCAAGGTGGGCTAAACCCAATAAATAAGTACAGTTATGTTCCTTTTTGCAGCCAACTCATTTCAGCGTAGATCCTGCTTCAATTGCTTCTCACAGGGGAACACGTGCGAGACGAGGACGTACGGAGGCGGGGATTCACGGAAAGGGCGGATGCTACACGTGTCAAACTAGATGAATCTGCGGATCTGGCTTTCGTAGTCGTTGTTGATTTTCGCTGCTGCTCCTATTTCCGTTTCTTCTTGGGTGACTTGATTTCGGCATTCTTCTCGCCTTTGAGTTGAGCGATTTGTTCGGCGAATTCCTTTTCAAGGGCTTGGAGCTTGTGTTTGTGAAGCACCTGCAGGTCGTTGAGTACTTGGCGGTCTTCACTTCTACCTTTCTCTACTTTGATAAGCTCGGCTTTGTGCTCTTCCTCCGCCGCACGCAACTGGTTCAGATGCCGAGTCTCCGCCTCTTTGATGACGGCCTGGAGCTGAGTGATCTCGGACGCAGATTTGTCGCGAGTGAACTGGTGCTCCTCGGAGAGCCTGGCTAGGATCTGATGCGCCCCCCGGTTCGCTTGCTCTTTGAGTGCCTCAATCTCTGTATTCTTCTTGGATTGTAGCTGAGCGGTCTGTTCGGCGTGTTCCTTCTTGAGTTCGTCGAGTGCCTGCTGGTGGTCTGCCTCTGTCTTGGCCGATTGTTCCTCGAACTGGGTTAGGGAAGATTCGAGCGCCGATTGCCTCTCGTGTTCCGCCTCCTCGAGGGCAGCGGAGTGTTCGCCCTGTAGTTGAGCGATCTGTGCGGCGTGATCCTCTTTGAGGAAATCGAGGACGTGCTGGTGGTCCGCCTCCGCCTTGGCCGATTGTTCCTCGAACTGGGTTAGGGAAGATTCGAGCGCCGATTGCCTCTCGTGTTCCGCCTCCTCGAGTGCAGCGGAGTGTTCCCGCTGTATCTGAGTGATCTGCGCGCCGTAATACTCTTTGAGCGTGTCGATAGCTTGCTGGTGGTCTGCATCCATCTTGGCCGATTGTTCCTCGGCCTGGCTCTTGGATGACTCTTGCGCAGCGGAGTGTTCGTCTCGTAGCTGGGCTATCTGTTCGGCGTGAGCTTCTGTTAGAGTGTCGAGGGCCTGCTGGTG
>JBDGYW010000867.1:0-3193 GCA_039588935.1 Gemmatimonadota bacterium
CGCCTGTCATGAGCGAACACTTCGATGGTGGCCTGATGACCGACTATCGGCAGAAAGGCAAGAAACGCCAGCTCTTCTTTGAAGGGACAGCCTTTCCCGGGTGGACCGACGTCGACAAGCTGCATCCGTACGCTGTGTACACTCTAAAAAGGAGCGGCAAGGCGTTGCCGGAGGATCAGATTCGTCGGCTTGCATTGCGACGCGCGGTTGCAAAGGGCAAGCCGCACGAGTGGAAAGGCACACCGCAAGGCATGGCGGCCCTCCGAGCATACCTGGTGGACGTCAATGACGAAACGAAAGACTTCTCGGATATGGAGGAGTGGTTCTGCTGGGCGACGTTCGAGCGTCTGATGGCGCGGAGGTGCTGCGAACTTTGGCTCCACTCTGCAGCGGAATCGTTCGGCGAGAACGTGGAATCGCTACTAAGAGACGCGGCAAGGGACTACGGTGAGGCATTCAGACAATACGAGTCATATCGATCTACCGTCCAAGATGGGTATCGGCCAGGCGTGAGCCTCCACGAGCGGGCTCGCACGCCCGAACGGATCGCGACCATTGCACCGATTCTGGAGGCCGGAATTGCCGCCGAGTCAGTGGGTCTGGAGCGCATGGAGCAAGCGGTGGAATTGCTCGAGTAGCGGACATCATTTCCTTCAGTACCTCCACCTTCTGAAGAGCAGACTCCTTTTCCAGGGCGATCGCGTGACCGCTAACAATCGCCCTGGATCATCTGGTCAGTCCAGTAATCCGCAGCGTTCGAAGGCTCAGCGATCCTTGCTGCAACCATTTGGACGATACCAGCGTCAAACATATGTGTAGACAACAGATATTCACGAACGGACTGATGGTATGTCTAATGTTGACAATAAGTTAGCAGATCCGAGCAAACACCTTCCGTTAGCTCCGCAGGACTTTCAGGTGTTGTTGTTGCTTGCCGACCGGTCCCTTCATGGGTACGGCATCGTGAAAGCGTCTACGGACGACTCAGGTAAACCGACGCTCGAGCTGGGCTCGCTATACCGAATTGTGAGCAGGCTGACAAAGCAGGGAATGATCGAGGACGTACCCGTCAAACAGCCGAACTCAAAACGGCAGCGACGATACTACACGGCAACCGACTTCGGCAAAAAGGTCGTCCGCGCGGAGGCTCTACGCCTCAGAGCACTCCTCGAATCTGACCGCGCCCTGGTCTTGTTGGAGGAATAATGCACGGTCGCAATGACAACGGGACCGGATTCAGCGGTCGCTGGATCTCGCTGCTGCTGCTGTTGTTCCCCACAAACTTCAGACTGGAATACCGAGACGACCTCCTGAGCGCGTTCAACGACCAGAAGGAAGACGCCACAAGATCCGCCCGCACGGCATTTGGAGCCCGCCTCGCGATCGTGCAAACAACGCTGAGAGTTTCCTGGCAGTTGGTCGGGGCCGGGATCGCGGAGCGTCACTCGGGGAAACCCGAAAAACCGGCCACACACATTCAGCGGAAAGACTCAATGCTCTCAACCATACTATCGGACCTAAGGTACGCGACGCGAGGGTTCCTGAAGCAACCCGGCTTCACGGCCGTCGCACTGCTGACGCTAGCTCTCGGGATAGGTGCCTGCACGGCGATCTTCAGCGTGGTGAACGGCATACTGCTCACTCCGCTCCCCTACCGAGCCCCGGAGCAGCTAGTGTCCATACGGGTCAACAGCGGAATCGACGGCAGTTCCGGATTCTACGGCCCGTCAGAACCCGAGTACTGGGATTTTCGCAGGACCACGAGCGCATTTGCGGATGTCGGCGCCACCAGTGGGATTGAGGTGACCCTGGGCGACTCGACAGGTGTACGCAGGCTCCGTGTTATGCGCGCAACAGCCAACACACTGCCCATGCTCGGCGTGAACCCGATGTTGGGACACTTCTTCAGCCCCGAAGAAGACTTACCCAATGCCACGACTGCGATCGTACTGAGCTACGGGATGTGGCAAAACGAGTTCGGTGGCGACCGAGATATTTTAGGACGCACTTTGAATTTCGATGTGATAGATCAGCCTCTGCAAATCGTCGGCGTCATGCCCGCTGGATTCCACTTCCCGGACGACACCTGGGAGGCGTGGGCTCCGCTCGGTTTGAATCGCGAGGAGCCTTGGGCTCGAAACAATCACTACCTCGATGTGATCGCCCGCCTCACTCCGGAGTTCGGGCTAAGTGAGGCTCAAAGTGAGATGAACGTACTCGCGGCACGCTCGACGTCCGACTTCCCGGATTTCTATCCCGATCCAGGATACCGAGTAAAGATCGACGACTATCAACAGCTCATGACCGGAAGCGTGACGACACCACTCTTGGTTCTCTTGGGCGCCGTCGGATTCGTGGTGCTCATGGCCTGCGTCAACGTCGCAAATCTACTTCTCGCCAGAGGTGAGAGCCGCAAACGGGAGATCGCGATTCGCAATGCGGTCGGGGCGTCCAGCCGGCGGCTGACAACGCAGTTGATCACCGAAAACCTCTTACTCGCTACGGGCGGAGGCCTCGCAGGACTTGGGATCGCTCTGTTGGGAACGCGTACCTTGCTCGCCCTCGCCCCAAGCAGCATACCGCGTCTCGGTGAGGTTGGTATCGATGGTACCGTGTTGGGGTTTTCAACGGCCATCGCTCTCACAACTGGACTTGTGTTCGGAATCATCCCAGCAATACAAACCGCAAAATCCGATGTACAAGACATCATCAAGGAAGGGGGAGGGGCACGCGGCACCACTCGGGCAAGCAATACCCTCCGCCGTGTCTTGGTCGCGGTTCAAGTAACACTGGCGGTGGTGTTGGCATCTGGGGCGGGGCTGATGCTGCGCAGCGTACGAAACATGTACCGTGCAGACATGGGTTTCCGCACGGAAAACATCCTCACGTTTCAGCTAAACCCGTCAGCCTCCAAGTACGAGGCTGGTGAGTCGAGAGTGGCATACTATCGGGGACTGCTCGACGAGATAGAGGTGCTACCTGGTGTGAACTCGGCAAGTGCCGTGTTTTCATTGCCGTTGGCGAGCGGCACGAGTAACTGGTCTATCCTCATCGATGGTCAGGCTGCTGCTACACTGGGCAATGCTCCCGCCGCACGAGTACAGTTTTGTAACCCGGACTTCTTCGATACGTTCGGGCTCACGCTGCTCCGTGGCCGACTGTTCAACGAATACGACGTCGCCGATTCACCACC
>JBDGYW010000868.1:0-3187 GCA_039588935.1 Gemmatimonadota bacterium
CGTTTCTGGTGGTGCTCATTGCCTCGTCCGTGGTGCTCATGGGGGGCTGCGTACGCCACACGGAGCAGGAGACGGGGCGGGTCATCCGTGTCAGTGTGGACTCGTCCGGGAATGAGGCGGCCGAGGGAAGCAGCGACCCCAGCGTGTCAGCAGACGGCCGGTTCGTTACTTTCAATTCCTCTGCGGCGAACATGGTAGCCGGCAACACAGGTGAGCATCCGGATGTCTTCGTCCATGACCTTTCCACCGGCAGAACGGAAAGGGTGAGCACCGCGTGGTCCGGGCTTGAGGCCAACGGCTGGAGCGGAAACGCCTCGGTCTCCGGCAACGGGAGGTTCGTGGCATTTGACTCCATGGCCACCGATATGGTGCCTGGCGACAACAACGGTGCATGCGACGTCTTCGTGCATGATCGCGTCACAAAGAGAACGAGAAGGGTGGCCTGGTGCGGCCCGAACAGCAGCGGCGAGCCCACCATCTCCGAGTACGGTCGTTTCGTGGCTTTCAACTCCGATGCGGCGGACCTGGTGCCTCGCGACACGAACAACCAAACGGACATCTTCGTCTGCGACCAGCAGGCCGGGATCATCGGAAGGGCGAGCGTGGACTCGTCCGGGGCAGAGGGGAACAACAAGAGCTGGCATGCCCGTATCTCTGCGGACGGGAGATTCGTGGCCTTTACGTCTGACGCGACCAACCTGGTCCCCGATGACCGCAACTCCCCGTGGGCGGACGTGTTCGTCCACGACCGAGACACGGGAGCTACCGAAAGGGTCAGTGTCAGTTCGTCCGGGCGCGAAGGGGACGGGGGCAGCGTTTCCAGTTCCATTTCTGCGGACGGCCGACTTGTGGCTTTCAGGTCAGATGCAACGACACTCGTCGCGTCCGACAGGAACGGGAAGCAGGACATATTCGTGCACGACCGCCGGACAGGCGTGACGGAAAGGGTGAGCGTCAACTCGTCGGGCGACGAGGTAGATGGGGACAGCTCGGACCCCGCCATTTCAGGCGACGGCCGGTTCGTTGCCTTCGCGTCCAAGGCCACGAACCTTGTCGATGGAGACACCAACGGGCACGAAGACATCTTCGTGCACGACCGATGTACCCACAAGACGGCAAGAGTGAACCTGGGCCCGTCAGGAAGCGAAGCAGACGACTTCTGTTTCGATGTCTCGATTTCTGCGGATGGTCGCTTCATAGCCTTCTCATCCGACGCCACGAACCTGGTGCCCGGAGATACGAATTACAGGGTCATCGACGCAAGGCTCGGCCTGCGGGCGGGCGTCTGTGACGTCTTTGTGGCCCGGAACCCGTTCGTTGGGTTCTCAGGGACACCGACGGCAACCGGCCCAACCATCGCATTGAAACGGTCGCCCTCGGGCGATTGACCCTCGACGGGCGGCAGGTATTCTATGAGCGGGTGACGTGAGCAGGCCCCGGTGAAGGCATCGGGCACCGCTCATGCGAATAACGTTCAACGCCATGAGTGTCAGAGCAGACCGCCGCTGCACAGCCTTCATGCTGGCCCTGATGGCCGTTGCGGGGTACGGGTGTATCCCCAGCGAACTCGCCGGGACTCACAGCTCGGTGGGGTGCGAAGCCGCTCGCCCGCCGAGCGCGGGTCGCCTGACCGTGCCCCTGCCGAGGCCCGATCCGGGTGAGTATGTGCCACCCAGTCCAGACTCATTCCTGGGCGCGTGGGCTGGCGTGTGCGATACCCGGGTGTCGGAACAGTCGGAAGAGAAGGATTGGCGCTACGGTTTCGAGTTTTATCAAGACGGCACTTGTGTCAGAACATACTGGCGCTATGCAGCGTTCCTTGACCTCGCAGAAGGGGGCCTCGCTCACGGCTATGTCATGTTGAGCAAGTACGAAGGTTCATGGACTGTCCGCGACGAGTGGCTCGTGCTCACAACGAAGGAGGTCCCCGTCGGTCCGCATGACACCGATGTGCATCTGGAATACCCGCAGGAGACTGGGTACCTGCTCCGTAGCGCGGACGTGGACAGGCTTGTTATCTCCAACGTCTCCCACAGAGCGGGTCCGCTGCCCACGTACGTCAACCACCCGAACCACCCGTTCGGCTGGCCTAAGATCACGTACGAGCTACGAAGGGTGCCTCCCGGTCAGCAGATTGAGGAAGTGCTGAATGCCAGGGATGAGTAGCGTCGAATCAGCGCGTGGAGCGGACACCCGAGGTTCGCTGCCGTCTAATATGCTAGTGCAGGTTGCGCGACGCGGCGGCATGGGGTCGCCCATCGCGCCGAGAACGTCCAACGCCGTGAGTGCCAGAACAGCCCACCACTGCACAGCTTTCATGCCGGTCCTGGTGGCCGTTGCGGGGTACGGGTGTGTTGCCGGTGGCCTCTCCAGGACACCCAGTCCACGTGCTTTCTTGGGAGTGTGGGCTACCGAACCGTCGCCAGAGGAGAATTCGAGTGGGGGCTTCGAGTTCTATCAAGACGGCACTTGTGTCAGAACATGCTGGTGCTACGCAGCGTTTCCTGACCTCGCAGAAGGTGGCCTAGCGCATGGCTATGTCATGTTGAGCAAGTACGAAGGTTCGTGGACTGTCCGCGACGAGTGGCTCGTGCTCACAACGAAGGAGGTCCCCGTCGGCCCGCATCACACCTATCTGCCTCTGAAAGACCAGAGCGAGACTCAGTTTCTGCTTCATAGCGCAGACGCGGATAGGCTTGTCATCTCCCACACAGTGTATCCCACGGGCAAACCCCCGCTCTGCCCGTTCACGTTCAGATTCGAGCTACGAAGAGTGCCTCCCGGCCGCCAGATTGCCGAAGTGCTCAATGCTAGGATGAGGAGCGTTGAACCCCCGGATGGATCGGACGCGGCCAGTGACTCCGTTGGCCGCGAGGAGTGATAGAAGATAGGGCGGGCGAGACGGAAGCGTCGAGTGTCGGCGCGCCGCTCATCCGCATCACGTTATGCCCCACCAACCCAGGGGCGCTATGTCAGACGACCCCGCCAAGCCGCCTCGCTTCCCCTACGTCGCCGCCCTGCTCTGCGCTGCATGCCTCGCCGCGGCTGCGTGGACGTGGATGATGTATTCGTATGCGTGGGATGTTACAGCGCGATCCCTGCTTCACCAATGGACGCGCTCCAGCGAGATCAAATGGCCTCAACGATCCTATGTCTGCTTCCGCGGATTCGAAGCCGAGCAGACCTG
>JBDGYW010000869.1:0-3184 GCA_039588935.1 Gemmatimonadota bacterium
CGTCCGCCGAATTGGGCAACGCGTCGTCCGCGAAGGAGCAATCCAGGAGCTCTCCTGGTGCGGGAGCCCATCCCGGCTGGCCGCAGTACCCCCTAGCCCGAGATCGATTGATGGTCCTGGCATCGTACAGATACGTATTGTCGAGCCCGAGGGGGGACACGATGCGCTCGTCGAGCACGTCGCCTAACGGTTCTGCCGTCGCGATCTCGATGACCCGCCCCAAGAGCAGACCGTTCGTGTTGCTATACGCTTGGGAGCTGCCTGGGTCGAAGGTCGGATCCCGGCTCGGCATCATGTCGAAGATCGCAGTGGGAGGGTGAGGGGTGGAGAAGAACTCCGGCACGCTCCCCTGGGAGCTGAGCGACAGGGCGCCGAAGTAATCGGGTATCCCGGACGTATGGTTCAACAGCATCCGGATCGTGATCTCCTCCCCACGCGGCCACTCCAAATAGACTGACAGCGGATCGTCCAATGTGAACAGACCGTCCTCCACAAGCTGGAGTGCCACCGTGGTAAAGACGTTCTTTGAAATGCTGCCGATGAAGAACGGGGTCTCGGCGCTGGCCCGAATGTCCCGCGACATGTCGGCATACCCGGCGGCCGCGACGAGGGGTGCACCACCGTTCTCCACCAGCGCCACGACGATTCCCGGGATGCCAGTCTCCTCCAGCAACTGTTCGAGCTGCGCCTGCAGGATCTCGGTGTCCGTGGAGTTTGATGTGCAACTGCCGGAAGCCAAGAACAGCATCACACCAGTGACAATGGCGCTGAATCGAGTTCGCTCTGCATTCGACATCAGGAATCCCCTGTGCAATAGTCTGCTTTGGCTCCGACGACCACCGGGACACAATATGCGGTCCATTGCGCCACGGGATTGTGAAGGTTCCTTAGGTTGATTCGAGGCAGGTGGCAACTTTACGATTCTGGACTCGGCCCCTAGATTGGCTCTTGCGCCGCCCCCACCGATACAGCTGCGGGGGAGTCGCCACAACTCACCCTCTGTTCACCGTCGCGGAGGTGTCCCATGGCTGAGCCCAAGTTCTCAAAAGGTGAAGCGATCAAATTCGGGTGGTCCACCACGATAGGCAACCTGGGCCTCTTCGTCTTTGCCGTGCTGACGTTGATGGTCATACAACTGATGCCCGTGCTACTCACCCAGTCGGCAGTGGTGATGATCGTGGGGACGCTGCTGGGCATGGTCGTGACGATGGGAATCATGCGGATGGTTCTCCGCTTCGCAGACGGTGACCGCGGGGAACTCGTCGATCTGTTCGCGACTTTTCCGTTGCTGGTGAACTACGTCATCGCAACGATCCTCGTGGGTATCATCGTCATGATCGGTATGCTGTTCTTTATCATTCCGGGAATCTTCCTGGGCATACGCCTGCAGATGTACACGTGGGCCATCGTCGACAAACAGGTTGGACCCCTCGAGGCGTTGCAGCTGAGTTGGGACATTACGCGAGGCTCAGTATGGAATCTCATCCTGTTCGGCTTGCTGCTCGGGCTCGTCAACATACTCGGCCTACTCGCTCTCGGAATCGGCATGGTGGTGACCGGCCCGCTGTCGATGCTAGCCACGGGGTATGTGTACCGACAGTTGGAGACGAGTTACTAGGCCTGAGCGAGCGACAAAGCGCAGTTCTTGTGCTTGGGGACCGCGCCGGCGGCACGGGCTGCCGGCGCGGTCCTTGTCATTTGGCTGCTCAGGGTTGGATCGTGTGGAGCCCCCCGAGGTTGTTCTCTCTCAGCATGCTATTGAAGGCGGACAGGTCGTCCCTCACTAACGCACTGAACCTGCCTTGATAGGTCCGGAGTCGCTCCTTGAGGATTCCGTGCACTTCGATGGCCTGGGAAGTGGGGGGCCAATCGGAGCCGACCCCACCCCAGGAGGTCTCCACATCGGAGTAGAGGAATCCAAAACGGGCGTAGAGCTTCGCAGGGTTTCTGAAGACGTCCTGGCCTCCACCAGTCAATCTCATTTGAAACAGGTTCTGCTCGAAGTCGATGAGCCTCTGATCGAGCCCGTTGCCGGCCTCGATGACCGACTCGTAGCGCTCCTGTCCTTGGAGGCGATCGTTTAAGTCATAGATCTGCTTCCGGATCCACTCGACCTCGTTGATCATCTCCACCACCTCGGACAGGTTGTCCCTGATCTCGAGGGACATGGCCACCTGCTGCCTAATGTCTTCCAAGGTCCCCGTGGAGCTCGGGTCTTTCCGGACAACGAGCGGCTGCGTGAACACCTGACCATCTATTTCCAGCCTCACTGCATAGGTACCGGGAGCTGCCAAGGGTCGGATTCCGCTTCCCCGGACTCCCCAGGTGGAAATGGGACGCCATCCTTCTTGTCCGACTTCGACCCAAGGCGCGTACATCGGCTCTGTGCGGAGCTTCGCCTGGTCTGAACTGCTGTGCCGAAGATCCCACCAAACACGATTGATGCCGACGTTTTTCGTTGCGTCCAACGTCTCCACCAGGCCGCCCCGCTCGTCCAGTATCGTGATGGTGACGTCGCCACCGGGCTGCGATTTCAAGTAGTAGTGGATGGACGCACCGTAGGGCGGATTGTCACCCAGAGACGGATCGTCATGAACCGCCATGGGACCGGCCTTCATCAGGAAGCGGTACGCCTGACGCGGCTCGAAGAGGTGAACATCGGAGTCGACAATCTCCTGGTTGAGCTGCTGGATGGGCGTGATGTCGTCCAAAATCCAGAAGCCCCGTCCGTACGTGCCTACCACCAGATCGTTGAAATGCTCCTGCACCACGAGCCAATGAACCGGTGCATGGGGAAGGTTCGTCTGAAGTGCCTGCCAATTCCGCCCGTCATCGAACGAGACGTAAAGCCCGTTTTCCGTTCCCGCATATAGGAGTCCCTCGCGGGTGGGATCTTCCCGCACAACATGCACGTAGCTGAAAACACTCTCGGGAATACCGTTGGTGATCCGCCTCCAGCTCCGACCGTAGTCGGTCGTTCTGTAGATGAACGGCTGCCGATTGTTGACCTGATGCAGATCGACGGTGATGTACGCGCGTCCCGCTTCGTATCGAGAAGGCTCGATATTGCTCACGGTGCCGAGTGGTGGCAGGTCCGGGATGTTCTCGGTCACGTTGGTCCAGTTTGCACCACCGTCTCTTGTAACGTGTACCAGTCCATCGTTTGTGCCGGCCCAGATGACCC
>JBDGYW010000870.1:0-3178 GCA_039588935.1 Gemmatimonadota bacterium
TGGAGATGATTCCAGATGGCCATCCGGACGCGCCCGAGAGAAATGTCGACCGGGATCACTTCAATCCGGCGCGCTTGGAGAGAGGCGATTAGGACACGGAAGCACCGTAGATATGAGTGAACGGGGCCGTTGGGAAGAGCGCTTAGCTGCAACTCGCCAATTCATAACTGGAGAGCAGACGCAGACTACACGATCGACTTTTCACGTCAGTGCTGAGAGCCTCGCTATCCCAAATTGTGCCCGTTCTTTCGACCACTCCCTCCGTCGCCTCGCACCATTGCTTTCAACGATAATGAGCAACGGCCAAGGCTCAAAGAAACCGCCGACGCGTCGTCGCCCTCGTCTCTCCGCCAAGGTCCGCGCCTCCCTCAAACTCCAGGGCCGCTACATGGGCTACATGAGACAGCTGAAGCCTCGCCAGAAGGCTCAGGTCCGGAAGATCAAAGAGACGAAGGGGGTGAGGGTAGCAATATCGAGGGCTCAGCAACTCAGGAGCAGTTAGAACCACTCTCCAATAAAAGCAGCGTCATCATGTCATATCCGGACAGAGAGAGATTCAGTAAGACACTTGCCGACCCTCACGGCGTATGGTGCACATGGTGTCTTAATTATATATCACCAGACAACTATGAGGAGCACCATCCGATTCCACGATCCTTACAGCAGACACACTTCGGTTCGCATCTTTCTGTAGAGTTCACGGTTCCGACGCATCGCCAAGACTGCCACAGACGGGAGCTCCAGTGGGACGCTGACGCGTTGAAGGGCAGACTGCACGCGCGACTGCGTGGGAAGAGTCTTTCGAGCGAACATTTCCAGCAGCTTCGCGAGTACGCAGCTCGGCTCTACACTATCGGGTTGTATTGGCCGGCCACGTTAGTTCACGAACATATTAAGCGAAGCCTGCGGCGGCGAGGTCAGACCATTGACTCGGCGGAGTACCGAACGACACTTTTCCACCAACTTCGGGCAATATCAGGTGCGAGAGGAGGGTCGAGTGCTTTACGCAAGATCATTCCTATCCGTCGGTATCTGGATGATGCCCCGATCCTTCTCAGCATGGCCACCGTACTAGCGAATTATGGGAGACTGAAGGAGGCGGATACCATTCTCAACCGGGTCGAGGACATGAGGATCCGCAGCCAGGACGACTCCTCGGATGCGATGCTCGCAGATTTGTGGCGGAGAAGAGCGCAGATTCGTAGATCAAGCAGAGACGCTCGGATCGCGGTCTCTCTGAGTAGACCCCTAGGGAACCCATACTCCATCAACACAGCACTTCTATTCGACGCGTGGGTGCGGCTGAGTGGGGGTGATACGCATGGAGCACGGGACGTTTTCGAGGCCATTGCTTCGGAGCCGGTCACGTGGGCGTATCTGGCGGACGCAATGTTTGGATTAGCGTGCTGCAGGATTGCAGGTGATGGTCACACTATGGGGGCTGTCGAATCGCTAGTCCAGGCTCAATACCTATATGTAGTGCTAGGCGTTCAACCGACGCCTCACCCAGGACTCCCATTCCGTGGCATTCAGCATTTGTCCGACGTAATGCCCGGCGATATTCTAATGAGAATCCTCGAGGATGAGCATACAAAACGAGAGAAGTGCCTCGCGCTGCGGCGAGAGGCCCTGGAACGGATCGTTGAAACTGTATGCATGGTTAGCACAGAAGCTCTCCCGCCGCCAAGCGAGTCGGCGCACTTGTCTCGAAGGGAGCCCGTTTCGGCGGTGGGGACATCTCATGACCTCTGATAGGCGTCTGGACCAACGTCGTCGGGACGCTCTCCGCGTCGCCGACGAGATTAGCAGGTCAGCCCACGGATCTTGGCGAACAGCTCGTCATCGCTGGGGTGAGTGTAGATCGTCGTCGTCAAGGGCGAGACGTGCCTCGCGAACCGCTGGGCGAGGTAGAGGTCCCTCGAGCGCCGGTATACGTTGGTCACCGCGCTGTGACGAAGTGAATGAAACGGATACAGCCGATCGAACCCGGCCTTCTGCTGCCAGGTGCGAAAGGCCATTTGGACCCGACGCGGCGATATTCGCCGGCGGGACTGAGAACAGAAGAGCGAATCTTCTGGCCGCAGACCCTCGCGCCGTGTGGCCTTGTGTCGCCAGAACTTCCGGAGCTTGACCACCAGGGCATCTGGCAGGAAGACGTCGCCGCTCCGGCCACCCTTGGCGATCTCGGGCCGCAGCCTGAGGCGGTTCTTCGGCCTCCCGTCCGCCCCGTAGACATCGCCGACGTCGAGTCCTACAATTTCGGCCAGACGGAGCCCCGTGCCGAGCGCCAGGGAGTAGATGAGGTGGTCCCGGCGATTGCGGGCCGTGGCGCGAAGAATCGCTCTTTGTTCACCATGGGTGAGGGTCTGGGGGCTGAGGTGGGGCATATGGGCCTCCGGAACCGATTGTCGCTCTGTCGGGGGACAAGTCAAGTTGAATCCATTCGGCAGAAGGATGTTGTGATACTGCGCCATTCCGAGCATGAGAAGCCTCCGGAAGGAATGCTAGAAGGATCCGTCAGGCGGTAGCGTAACTGCTTCCTTGGCAACGACGCGCGGGCGGCGATTCAGACCACAAGTTTGGTGGACCACTACACCGGAGGTGGGTTCGACTCCCGCCCCCGGCAATATGTTTTCAGTGAGTTGCGAGGATTGAGTCAATCTTACTGCGAAGGCAGTTGTCCACCTGGGTGTCCATCGCGCGGTTGATTTTGTGCCGTTTTCCGCGTGCTCCGACCACGCGGTGCGTGTTTCTCGAAATCCCTTGCGTTCGCGTTACGGGTCAAGTCCCGGATCTGCTGTAAACACGAGTCGGGGTTGAGACTCTCAGGGTGAAGTAGGCCAGCGAGGTTGAGAGCGTCGGATCGGTACTTTCTCGCCACGTGTGGAAGCGGGTCAAAACCACATAATCTCCAGGCCGGACGAGGTTATTGGTAGGCACAGCCCGGAACCTCAAGCCAGAAAGGGCGGATGGAGTTTTCGGGAGAGACATCCGCATTCCCACCCAGGGGACACGGAGCAGGCTGGTCATTTCCTGAGGGAGAATCTGCCGATCGCCTCGATCGTATCGGTGAAAATCAAACGGTGGAACGGATAGAGCATGTACCAGTACAGCGCCCCGGACAGGCCGCGCGGCTCAAAGGCCGCTGTCTGGGTCAATCGTGTGCCGCTTCGTTCCG
>JBDGYW010000871.1:0-3177 GCA_039588935.1 Gemmatimonadota bacterium
ACGGCGGAAGCACCTGGACCGAACTAACCAACGGGCTCCCGCGAGGGATCCGAGGAAAAAGCGACCTGGCCGTATCGCGCTCGGACCCCGATCGTCTCTATGTCTTGTACGAAGCACTCGAGGGCGAAGGCGGGATGTATCGCTCCGACGATCGCGGCTCGAGTTTCCGGTTGGTCACGACGCAATACAATCTTCTCGACCGTCCATTTTACTATCTGAACCTGGACGCCGATCCGTCCAACGCCGACGTCTTGTACGTGAATACGACGGGTTTCTTCAAGTCCACCGATGGCGGCGAAACCTGGCAACGGCGATCGACACCGCATGGCGACAATCACGACATTTGGATCAACCCGAACAATCCTGATCTCTATGTCCAATGCAACGATGGTGGAGCGAACGTCACACGGGACGGCGGCGTCACCTGGTCCACGCAATTCAACCAGGCAACAGCCGAACTCTATCAGGTGGACATCGACGACCAATTTCCATACTGGGTCTACGCCGGACAGCAGGACAACACGACCATCATGGTGCCGAGTGCGCCACCCTACTCCGCCGAAGCCGGCCACACCGGCTACTGGAGGGCGATAGGAGGCTGTGAGACGGGGCCAGCGGTGCCCAAGCCTGGCGACCCAAACATCGTCTACTCCAACTGCAAGGGACGGTTTGGACGCTACAACAAAACGACCGGCCAAGAGAAGCAGTTCTACGTGGGTGCGGCAAACATGTATGGGCACAACCCCCGCGACCTCGACTATCGGTTCCAGCGCGTATCGCCCATCGAGGTATCGCCGCACGATCCGAACATCGTCTACCACGGCTCCCAGTTCCTGCACAAAACGACAGACGAAGGTGAGACTTGGGAGACGATCTCACCCGATCTCACCGCATTCGATGCGGCGACTCAGGTCATATCCGGATCGCCGATAACCCGTGACATCACCGGAGAGGAATTCCATAGTACGATCTACGCAATCGAGGAGTCACCGGTCGAGGCTGGCGTCATCTGGACCGGCGCCAACGACGGTCCAGTCTATTTGACCCGTGACGGCGGTGCCACCTGGAACAACGTCACGCCCCCGGGCCTGCCACCTCACGGACGCGTGCAAACTATCGACCCGTCACCACATCAAGCAGGCAAGGCGTACGTAGCGCTGTATCGGTACCTGCTCGACGACTTCCAACCGTACATCTACCGCACCGATGACTACGGTCAGTCGTGGACACGGCTGACAACCGGGACTAACGGCATCCCGGCCGACTGCCCGACGCGGGCCGTGCGGGAGGATCCGGACCGTGAGGGCCTGCTCTACGCCGGCACGGAGTTCGGCCTGTATGTCTCATTTGACGATGGTGCGCATTGGCAGTCATTCCAGCAGAACCTACCTGTGACGCCTGTTACCGACATCAAGGTTCACATGCAGGACCTGGTGCTCTCGACGATGGGCCGGTCCTTCTGGGTTTTGGACGACCTCACGCCGTTGCACGAACTCAGCGCCGAAATGGCGTCAGCGCCCGCTCACCTGTTCCAACCCAAGGACGCATATCGCACGCATGCTTCCAGGGGTTTCGGCCGCTCAACCGGCGGACCCCAGTACCCGCAATCCGGTGCGCGGATCGATTATTATCTGAGCGCTTCACCCACTGACCCCGCGACGCTCGAAATCCTGGACGGTAACGGAACCCTGGTGCGTGCATTCTCAAGCAGCGGTCCCAGCGCCGACGCAGAAATCCCGGCCGAACCTGGGATGGGGGGATTCGAGCTAGCGCGATTGGGTACGGAGCGGCTCTCGAACGATCCCGGTATGCACCGTTTCATCTGGGACATGCGTCACGCGGGCCCATGGGACGCCAACGTCCGATCTGCAGGGCGACGCGGACCGATGGTAGCGCCGGGGCTATACCAGGCGCGCCTGTCGGTAGACGGTTTCAGCAGGACCGTTGATTTCAACCTGCAGATCGATCCCCGTGTGGCGGCTGACGGCGTCACCCAGGCAGACCTGGAAGCGCAGACTGCATTGAACCTCGAGATTCGTGACTTTACGGGTGAAGCCAAAATGGTCCTGCACCGCCTCGAGTTGCTGGTCGAGCAGGTTCGTGATAGAATCGCAGCCGTGGGCACCGGCAGTGCCGTCGCACGTTCGGCTTCGGCGGTGGAGGGAAAGCTGACGGATCTACATGCGAATTTTGTTACGGCGGAAGGCCGTTACCAGACTCCGATGCTCATTCCGCAGATCGGCTATTTGAACGGCATGACCAATCGCGCCGACCAACGTCCCGGGAACTATGCCTATTCGAGGCTCGCGCAGCTCAGGGAGCGTCTCTCAGGATACTCGGCCGAACTGCAATCGATCGTGGACGGCGACATCGAAGCACTCAATCGGCAACTGCAGGCGGAAGGCCTGGACTCGGTCCGGACCCGCCCGCTCTGAGGTATGGTAGCTCGAACTCCCCGGGGCTCAGCTAGCATCGGTGAGTTAACAAGGCAGCGAGGAAGATCATGAACGTACTCGTTCTGAATTGCGGTTCGTCCAGCGTGAAGTTTCAGATAGTCGACACCGATCTGGATTCGATAAAGGACGATGCCGACAGGCGTCTCGCCAGCGGTATCGTGGAACGGGTCGGCGGTCAAGCGCTGATCACATTCCAGGCGGAGGGAAAGCCAAAAGAGCGGCGCGCCGAACCACTGCGCGATCATCGAGCGGCAATCGACAGTATACTGCGTTGGATTGTGTCGCGCTCGTCACACATCGACAACATCACTTCGCTCGCCGACCTCCACGCCGTCGGCCACCGCGTGGTTCATGGTGGGGAGCGGTTCAGGCAGTCGGTAAGAATCGATGAAGCGGTCATTGACGGGATTGAGGATTGCATCGACCTCGCGCCTCTTCACAATCCGGCGAACTTGAAAGGCATCCGGGCGACGACGGAGCTGCTGGGCGAGGGCGTGCCACAGGTTGCAGTCTTCGACACATCGTTCCACTCCACGATGCCTCAGACTTCATATCTGTACGCGATCCCGTACCAGCTCTACCGCCGTCACAAGATCAGGCGTTACGGATTTCATGGTACTTCACACAGGTACTTGGCTTACCGTTACCGCAAGTTGCGTGGCATCGAGCCTGAAGAAGTCAACATCATCACCCTTCACCTCGGGAACGGGTGCTCAGCCTG
>JBDGYW010000872.1:0-3175 GCA_039588935.1 Gemmatimonadota bacterium
TACATGACTGAAGAGCCGGTCATGGGAATCTTCGCATGGAAGGTGCCCGGCGTCGAGTACTTGGTCGCTGCCGACACCGACTACGTGTGGCGGTACAATGCGACTACGGGGAATTTCGAGTCCCCGCTGGGCGCTGTTCTTGGTGGTGTCTTTACCGGTACTGACGCTGACTTCTTTCACTTCTGCCCGTTTGAGACCTTTATGGTCATCAACAACGGAGTGGACAAGCCCCAGAAGTACACGCCAGCAACGCCTGCCATTGCAGACATGGGGACGGAATTTGACGGCGCTGGTGCCGGAGACAAGATCGAGGCTGCCAAGTTCTGCTTCCGGCATAGTGGGCGGCTCGTCTATATCGGTCTGCAGGAAGGCGCTAAGTGGTATCTGAACCGGGCCCGGTGGACTCCGGTCAACGATGTGGAGTATGCCAGTGCCACTGCTGATGCGGCGGACTACTTCGTCGATGCTCCGACCAATGACGAGCTGTATGCTGCCGAGATGATCGGCGGTGAGATTGTGTGCCTCTTTGGAACGACCGTATGGAAGCTCCGCTATACCGGCGGCACCCCCTATGATGCGTTCGTGTGGGAGCAGCTTCCCGCTGTCGAGGGTACGGCGTCCCCGATGGGTCATGTCTCTCTTGGCGACGCACTGCTGTATCGCGGCCACGAGGGGATCAACCTCACCGACGCACATGGCGTCCAGGCGGCCGACCTCGAGATTCCCGACGAGGTCCTGACCTGGAATCTCGACAAGGAGCAATACAGCTATGGAATCTACGTACCTTCGGAGCACGAGGCTCTACTCACGTATGCGGATTCGGATGATGACTATGCGGAACGCGCTCTTGTGGCTCACCTGGATCGCGGTCGCAAGTTTCTTGGATGGTCGCAATACGATCTTCCGTTCCACTGTCTCGGACGATACCGCCGCGGAGCCGTGCAGACCTGGGATGATGCCGTAGCGGGGCTCACTGTTGACGAGATCATGTGGTCTCCAGACAGTCTCGCGAAGTCGGTTGAGTTTCCGATCGTCCTGGCTGGTGACCGCGACGGCAACATCTACGAGTACGCGGATGGATACACGGACGACGGCACCGCGGTGACCGCGACCATGAGAACTATCCGGATCAGCCCGTACCCGGGCCGGCGCTGCCACCTTGGCTGGGTAGACATCATCGCAGATGCCATCACGGACGGTGAGATCACGGTAACCGCCTATGCCGACTACCAGACGACTGCGCACACGAATGTCACGGTCGACCTGACGGCAACGGGGGAAAGCGCGAAGGTCAACCGGCGCGTTCGGATCAACCGTATCGCGCACTTCCACACGATTCAGCTTGTTGTGACGAGCAGTGGCCCGTTTGCGCTTGATGCTGTCACGCCGTGGTGCCAGCCGGCTGGGCGCATGAGGCAGATCGCATGAAGCTTTCCCGGCCTTTCTTTCCGAAGATTCCGTCTCATGCGAACGAGTTTGCACTCAAGATGGTTCAGCGCTTGTTTGACCGTGACGAGGAAATTCGTACTGTCGTCAATCGCAACGCTCCGGTGAGCGCGTCTCGTCCTAATCTCACGGTTGCCGAGAGTAACGGGACCACCGAGGTTACGCTGGTCGCGTCTCCTCCTGTGGGTACGAGTCGGCTTGTCGAACTGGTGACTGCGTACTACTTTACGATTTCTGGTGTCACACACCCGCTTACGCTCTTTCTGGATGATGGCTCAACACATTACAATCTGGAGTATGAGAGCGCATTTGCTTGGACAGAGTCGATCTTCACACCGAATTCCGTGCAGAACCGTTCGTTGGTTCTCGAGAACGGAGTCTCCCTCAAGGCGGTGACGGACGCTACTGGTGCCGACAAGATGCATTTCACCGCCTCTTGGCGGGATGATGTTCCGGTAGGTGAAGACACGTCGTCCTACCATCTGAGTCTGGCGGAGACTCCGGCCCCGCCCGACTCGATCGATCCTGTGATCCTGGTTGACACTCCCGAGCAGCATCGAGTGCATCGGGTGCATAACGTCACCTTCTCGAATGACGATGCCGTGCCTCACCACTTTTCGCTGTCTCTGTACGATATTGCCAATACAGATCGGTATTATCTTTCTCTCCTCGGAACTGTGGCTGCAAACACAGTTGGCATCTACCTGGGCGGCGGACAGGTCATCTACGTTCCGCATGGCTTTCGACTCGAGGGCGAGTGCCTGATAGCCGAGGATACTTCGCCTTCACACTGGACAGCTCACTACCGGGAGCTGCATGAGGACGACCACATTGCGGGTTAAACGAGTCAAACCGCACGAGATCCCGCTTCACCTGCTGAGGCAGAAGAAGACATGGGACCTGCGTGTTTTCTACGAATACTCACTCCTTGCTGGTGATAATTGGTGCGCATTTGTACTCGACGAGGGAGATGATGGGGACCCGTTTGCAGCAGTGATTCTAGCGGATGTGTTGTTGTCGGATTGCGTGGAGGTTCATACGCTGATTGTCGATAAGGCGAGACGTGACACGGAGCACGTTGCTGCAGCCGCTCTTTTTGCGCGATCTGCGGCTCTGGCGTTTGCGCGGCATCAGGGTCGGAAGTATGCGGCGGCTGGTCTCAAGCAACCCCAGAAGTTCATGGACATATTCGGGCACCCTCCGACGATGGAAATCGTGGAGACCGTGATTCGGGAGGCGGTATAGATGGCGTGGCTTGCTTTGACTTCAGCGTTGGGTTCGGCACTGAGCTCGGTTGGGTCGTCTATTGGATCCGCTGCAACGGCTATGCCGAGTGCCATGGGCGGTGCAGTACTGGGGGGAGCTGGTACGGGGATGTCGTCCATGGGCTCGGCTCTTTCCAGTATGGCACCATCTGCATCACCGGTCTCTGGTAATATGGGTCCGGGATCGGGTGCCGCGCAGTCATCGAAGATGGGTATGGCTACTCCGACTACGCCTCAAGCTGGTGAGGGCTTGAACGTCGCAGAGGAGCCGGAATCGGCGTGGCGGCGCATCTCGGATGGGATCGGGTTGGGTTATGACCAGATTCAGCAACTACGCGCGGCTAAGCCGGGAGGTGGTGGACGTAGCCCATACACATATCCACAACCGATGCAGATGATGCCGCCCCAGATGATGACTCAACAGGTGCCAATGGATCAGATACCCAACCGTGGATTGATGGGCC
>JBDGYW010000873.1:0-3168 GCA_039588935.1 Gemmatimonadota bacterium
GCATTAACCTTGGTCGAGCAGCCCGCTCCGCCAGCAGCGGTGGGGCGCAGCTGAACGGCCTGTCCGTTAGGCAGCAGTGGAGCCCATCCACCAGGCCGCAAAAGAGGTATTCCTATGGGAATGGAACAGTACATCCGTGCGATCGCTGGGACCTTCGTATTGATCTCGCTCGCCTTGGGGTACCTGCATAGCCCGTACTGGCATCTGTTCACCGCCTTTGTCGGCTTGAACTTGCTCCAGTCGGCTTTCACTCGCTGGTGCCTAATGGAGACGATTCTTCAGAGGTCGGGCGTCACATATCGTTCTTCAACATGAATGGCCTGCCGCCTAATATTCGTTAGACGGCGCTAAACCATCGCGTCGCCATGCGAATCTCGGCCGAGGAATTCCAAGCGCTGGATCTCGAGGTTCATCTCTTCCTCGCGGATGTACCGATGCACGATGTCTCCGCAATCGACCTCCCAGGCGGTGGGCCAAACCGCACCATTTCCGACGTTCGCGCTTTGCTCTCCCCAGAGCACATGGTCTCGGCGAGTATTCTCGTGCGCGCCCTATTCTCGCTTCGGTTTCTTCTCGGTCAGGTATTCGGATGGGATCGCACAGCCCATTCCCACGCAGAGGATTCGTACGCCCAGCACCTCACCGATAGCCAAAGAGCCCGATCTCTTGTCAATCCCGGCACGTCCGAGGGCCCTTTTCAGCTCCTGTATGTCTTCCCTCAGGAGGTCCTCAGCGAGGCTCGCAATGCCACAGTTCACGCGTTCTCCTGCATGGCGCTTTGCTGCACAGCCTCCGGGTACCGGCTCTATTGGGCCATCTACGTAAGAAACGTTTCCCGCTTTACGCCGGCCTACATGACACTTATCGAGCCTTTCCGGCGTTTCGTTGTGTATCCCTCCATCCTACGTCGGCTCCGCGCCGCCTGGGCGGCAGCCTATACTCGCGAATCCGAGCCAAGCGCCGCCTAACAAGCCGTTGCAGCTGACCGGCCAACGAATGAGCGTTCCGGTGTAGCGAGGTCCCGTGGTATGCTGGTGCCTGCAACCTCAAGTGGGGCCGGCAGCTGAACGGCCGGTCCGTTATACGGCGGGAGAACAACGCAGGTTAATTTCAGCGAGATTAACGTGCGGTCTCACGAGGATTCGGAGGAGTCAGGCGTGGCCGCTCTCTGGACGGCGATCTTTCCGAATTGACACGGAGTACTCACCGATGATCGAACTTCGAATAGAGGAGCCGCGGGATCAGAGCGCTGTTCACCGCCTGAATGTGGTTGCGTTCAAATGCGACCAGGAAGCAACGGTTGTAGACGAGTTACGTGCCTCTTGTGATGACTACCTCTCTTTCGTCGCCGTCGAAGATGGGGTCATCGTGGGGCATATACTGTTTACTCCGGCAACCATAGATGGATGTCGACCGGTTGGAATGGGGCTAGCGCCCATGTCGGTTTCGCCGCCTCACCAGCGAAAAGGCATTGGGTCTCAGCTCGTTCGGCACGGGCTCGAGTACCTGAGACAGTCTGGTTGTCCCTTCGTCATCGTCTTGGGGCATCCCGAGTACTACCCACGCTTTGGTTTTAAACCTGCATCGAAGTGTGGACTTGTCAGTCAATGGGAGGGTGTTCCTGATGAAGCGTTTATGGTTCTTGTGTTTGATCGGAATGCCCTACCCAAGTCTGGCGGTGTAGCGCGGTATCGCAGCGAGTTCGATGCCGCTATGTAGGTTGGTTAGCTCCCCGGCCCGTGGAGCGCTTGCCAGCCTCGTTCGCCGGTGCGTTGCATCTATCTCTCGGCATGTGTTTCTTCACGTGCGTCAACGGTCGGGCACATCCTTAGCAGAAGTCCAGGCATATCCTTTACGCCCGGACGGTGCCCTGATCGAGCCTGAGTCTTCCACGAAACCATCCAGGGCGTTCCGCCGTATAACATGGGCTTGCAGCCGCCACCAAACAGCGCAGTCAAATCGATCCATGGTATTATCCTGGCGGCGGGCATGGCAGTCCCAGCGTTGACGGCCAGCGCTGTTTGGTGCGGCTGAAGCCCAGTCCGTTGGGCGGCCGCAAGCGATGCCTTCCCACGCGTGGGCTCTGGGAATTATCTACTTGACCGGGACAGCCCCAGAGTGAGAGGATGTTCTCGCTCGGGGAGGGGCAGCGATGCGGTTAGCAACCATCTTGGTCGGCTTCGCGCTAGGCGCCGGTTTGCCAGCACACGCCGCTTCGATCGCGCCAGGGGACGCGATCTTCTGGAACCACGACGCTACCAACGGAACGTTCGTGGGTACCGACGTCGATTCGGGAACTAAGACCACCCTTGTGAGCGGCTCGCAGCTCTCCGATCAGTCGATCAAGACACCCGTCGGGGTCGACCCAAGCCGAGACGCGATCTTCTGGAACCACGACGTCACTAGCGGGAGTTTCCTCCGAATCGATCTCGACACAGGAACCAAGACCACTCTCGCGAGCGGCTCGCAGTTCTCCGACGTGTCGATCAAGACCCCTGTTGCAATCGTTCCTGTTCCAGAGCCGTCCACTTTTCTACTCATGACAGGCGGGCTCCTCGCTCTAGCGATGACCTCGAACAGAAGCCGACTCCACGCAATCGGTGGCCGCCCAACAAGGCGCTGCAGCTGACACCAAACAGCTCGCCATTATCCATCTGTGGTACCGTTCTGGCAGCGGGCGCCTGTGGCTCAGCGTTGGCGGTCAGCGCTGTTTGGTGCAGCTGAGCGCCGGTCCGTTAGGGACGGCGCGTTGATGACAGATCATGTCAGGCCGCTCCAGAGCGACTCCGCCGCATTGCCAGTCCTTGGCGTTTTCGTTTTCGAGCTACGGCTCGATCGAGTCTCCTTGCATAGACTCAAAGAGCGGTGAGGAAAAGCTGGAGCGCGGCGATGGATCCGAAGAAGATCGAGGCGCAAATCGCGGAAGCCGCACGCAGCTTCGACGCGGAGCTGTTCACGAAGGACTACGTCGAGACCACCTCGGACTCCGCCCAGCTTGTGCGGCTACTGTCGTTCCTGTCGCCGCGGCCTGACCAGGTGATTCTCGACCTGGGCACGGGAAACGGCTACGTGGCCATGGCCATTGCCAGCGCACACCCGAGGTGTCGGGTGATCGGTGTTGACATCGCGGCCCAGGCGATCGCCCGGGACATCGAGCAGGCTAGGACC
>JBDGYW010000874.1:0-3165 GCA_039588935.1 Gemmatimonadota bacterium
TGGGGCGTCCAATGCCCTCGGACCAGGTGGAAGTGAAGCGCGATGTCGGCTTCGTGTCCGAAGACATGCGCCTCTATTCGCAAGCCTCGATTCGCTGGCACATGGATTTCGTTCGCTCGGTCCATCCAAGCTGGGATGAAGCCCACGCAACGTATTTGTTGAAACGCTTCGACTTAAAGCCTCGTCACAAGATCAAGGGTTTATCACACGGCCAGCGCGTTTTGACCACGTTGATGCTGGCCCTGGCGCACCGTCCGAGGCTGCTGATTCTGGATGAGCCTACGACCGGGCTCGATCCGGTGGCTCGGCACGAGGTGCTTGGCGAACTCATGGATGTACTGAGCGACGGCGATCGTTCGATCCTCTTCTCGTCTCACAACACCCAGGACGTCGAACAGATATCCGATCTCATCACCTTCATTGACCGCGGCCGGTTGATCGATTCGCAGGACAAGGAGTCCTACCTGGATTCGTGGCGGCGCTTGCGACTCGAAGTGCCGGCCGAAGCCTCGGTGCCCGACCTGGAAGGCGTGGTCTACGGCCGCAGCCAAGGCACACTTCGGGTGGCCACGACAAACCGCTTCGAGGGTGGAATGACCCAAGCGTTGGAGCGCGTGGGGGTGACTGTGCAGGGCGTCGAGCCGATGACGCTTGAAGAGATCTTTCTCGCCAACGTCCAGCTCAGTCGAGGAGTCTCCGGATGAATTTCCCAGTGATGAAACGTCTGATTCTGAAGGACTTCTATCTGCATCGCTATCCGATTTTCGGCTTGGCGCTCGCTCTACCCGTCGCTGGAATCGTTCCGTCGGTTTACGGTGGAGAGACCATGTGGCGGCAAATGGGACTGACCATCCTCAACAACTCACTGATCTACCTCATTTTCTTCCTGCCGATCGCGACCATCATGATGGAGCGAAAGAATCACACCCTGCCTTTCCTGATGAGCTTGCCGGTTTCCTACAAGGAGTACACGGCGTCGAAGGTCGTTGGAAGTCTGTCAGTCTTTGTGATCACGTTGTGCGTGATCTGCCTTGCATTGCCCGCTGTCGTGGCCCGCTCAGAGCAGCTGGCGCTCGGCGCTGTGCCCCTGCTTGGAGTGATCATGGGTGTCTATGTCGTAGTGTTCGTCCTGACCCTGGGTGTCTGCCTCGTCACCGAGTCCTTTGTCTGGACAATGATCCTGGGTCTGCTTTCGGTGGTGTTCGCGTTCCTCGTTTTTCCGCTCTTGGATTCGATCCCGCCTCACCTCATCGAGCACTGGACGAGCGAGCGCGTCGTATGGGATAGCGAGGTGGTCACCGCTCTCGGCATCGAGCTCCTGATCTCGATTGGAGCGATTACTGCGACGTTCGCGCTTCAAAAGCGCAAGAAGGATTTTTTGTGATTGCGGCAACGATTGATTCGTCGGCTAGGGTGGCGAGCCACCTCTGGACCGCGTCGAGCCGCGCTGATTGGAGGATCCTCGCATGAGACATCGAGAGTTGACCCGAAGGGACTTCGTGAAGACCAGTACGGGACTGGTGATGGGAGTTGCGGCAGGGGGGCTCAACCTCGGCGGAAGCAGGAACACTCCCGGTGCGGACCCGGCGGTCGTCAGCGTCGTCAAAATCCGCGACGATCGGGTCGGATATGCAGTCGAGGAGGCGATAGACCTCCTGGGCGGCATAGAGACGATTGCCAGGGATAAAGAGCGAATAATGCTGAAGCCGAACCTGGTGGCTGAGAGCCCGGATATTACGACCAAGCCCGGTGTTGTGAGAACACTTGCGGAGTTGATGAAGAGATCCGGGAAGGAAGTTCTCATCGGTGAAGGCTCCGCGGCTGGAACCGGGTTCAACGTAAGGGGCGGAGTCACCTACCGAACCAGAAACCGGGAAATCCTCGACGGTATGCAGCAATACGTCTTCGATACACTGGGTTACACGGACCTTGCACGGTCCGTGGGAGTCCCTCTGCTCAACCTGCACTCGGGTGAACTGGCAGAGGTCGACGTGTCGAACGGGCTCGCTTTCGACAGTGTATCGCTGCATCACTCGCTGACGGAGATCGATCTTCTCTGCTCGGTACCGATGATGAAAACCCACACGCTCGCGACTGTGACGCTGGGGATGAAGAACCTGATCGGCCTGTATCCTGGCACGATCTACTACTCAGTGAGGTCGTGGTTGCACGATCAGGCAGCGCACGCGCAGTCGCCGGGGATCGCATTCGAGATCCTCGACATGGTGCGCGCCAACAAGCTGGGGTTGGTGGTGGTGGACGGCTCAATGGCGATGGAGGGCGATGGCCCGACTTTGGGAACCTTGGTAAAGATGGACCTCATTATTGCCGGCACCAACCCTCTGGCTACGGATATGGCTACATCGTATGTCATGGGGTTTGAGCCCCATGAGGTGCCCACGTTCACGTGGGCAAACCGCGTGGGCATGTTGCCTACGAAAATCAGCGAAATCGAGGTGAGGGGAGAAATGCTGGAGAGCGTCCGCCGGCCTTTCGTGAAACCGAACGTTGTTCCGTGGACGAGCATCAACAAGTTCTTCGGTGTGGAGGAAATCCCCAAATGAACCAGTTGAAACACATCGTGCGCTGTCGTTCTAGGGAGGCGGCGGAGATGAAGATGGTAACGACAGCGATGCTGGCAGTCACACTCCTAGCACCGCTGTCGGTGCGCGGACAGGAGAATCCGCCCCCGAATGGAAACATCCACCTCGCTGCACTGCAGGGGAATGTCGAAGCCATAGGGCAGCACATAGAGGGGGGTTCCGACCTGAATGAAAAAGACCCGTATGGGTCCACGCCCCTGATCGTTGCAGCGACATTTGGCAAGACCGAGGTGGCCAAAGCGCTGATCGCAGCCGGTGCCGATCTTGACATAACAAACAACGACGGGGGAACTGCGCTTCACGCAGCCGCCTTCCTGTGCCGCACAGAGATCGTAAGGGCCCTGGTGGACAACGGTGCTAACAAGTATTTGAGGGATAACTTCGGGAATACTCCACTGGAATCCGTTGCTGCTCCTTTCGAAAATGTCAGAGGCATCTACGACAGCTTTGCGCAGGCTCTCAGGCCGTTGGGGCTCGAACTGGACTACGAGCTGATCAGAAGGACTCGGCCTTTGATCGCGGAAATGCTGCGCCCTCGGACTGACGAGTTGGAAACGGTTGA
>JBDGYW010000875.1:0-3161 GCA_039588935.1 Gemmatimonadota bacterium
TACTACTCTAAATGAAGTAGGGAGTATGGCTTAGGGGCGCTCCGAATACACTCTCGGACAGCCCGGATGGGGTTTTTAGTAGCCACAGGGTAGCCGGAGTCCTTACGGTGAACACCCTCACGGAATACCCAGGAGGGTGGCGTGTTGCCACCACTCGCTGCACCCGCCCAAAGAACTGCAAAAGTATGACGAGCGTTCTATGCTTAAAGAAGCGCTGTTGTCCGGGTAGACAGTCAGCACGAAGAACTCCATGCCAACGCAGGGCCCGGGGACCAAGCGATGGCCTTTCAGCTCAACTTCTTCTCCCTCCTCCCAAGAAAGGTGGCCACGTTCGTTGAGCTCGACGCACTCCTCTCCCTCCGGTGCAACGTCCCTTTTCCAGCAATACTCAAAGCGCCGCGTAGGGATCCCCCAGATGCATGGTGATGATCCTTCCACCAATTCAAGCCGAGCTGTTCCGCCACCAGAGGAACGCGGCAGGAGGCTAGGGTCATCACACGAGCCCCCAGCATCTGTAATCCTGTACTCATACGAAGTCGTGCTGGGACATCCCACTAACGAGCCGCAAACGTCAAATGAACAGGGGTCTCGTCCCATACATATGCCCGCACAACAAGCTACTAATCCTTGCGGAGGATCGAACTGCACTACTAGCCTGAAAACAGACCACGGGTCCATCCACGGGCAGCAACCTTCCACTGACACCCACAGCCGGGCAGGTTCGCTCGCAGTAAGCGTTAGGTGGGTCGTATTTCCCACTGGATTCGGTGATGTACCTATTCTTACTCCGCATTCCGACTCAGCCGTGATGAGCACATCGAGGCGGTCAGGAGCCAAGTCCGAGAAACCACGAATCCTAATTTCAAAAGCAGTTGGCTCGGACCAGCCGCCAGCGGGCACGGTACTCGTTAGTGACTGAGGCGAGAGGTATATGTCGAAGTCGGGAATACCTACAGAAGGACCCAATAAGATAGAACGCCCGTTCCCGCCTGAGTCCCCGCCCAGATCACACGATGGCAAGGTCAGAAGCAGCGATGAGCAAGTGAGAGGTAACAAAAGCGCCTGGCGCATTCTCAGCGAGCACTTATTCATGATTCACTCCTTGCCGACGTACCAAGCAATCATAGGCCCTCCGCGCGGAATCCACTGCTCCGCTCGTGCAGGCCCCTCGGCAAGCGATCTTCTGCTTCTCTGCTGGATGTTTAGAGCTAGTCTTGTCTGGGCCTATACCACGGCCAGGTGGTTGGAGTCAAGGAGATTGTCACGTGGGTGATTTTCATATAGATCAGGTGTTCACGCTAGGATTCGGGACCGACAGGAGCTCTAGGCACTTGGGCGCACTCGAGTTCGAGGTCCGTCTGGCTCCCCAGACGACAACCTCCTCAAACCGACCACCTGCCTCTGAGTGGCGCTGATTTCTGCTGATTTCTTTGGCGCCCGGTCCAACCATCCGATGCCCCAGCTCGTATAGATATTCTATAGGAGGCCATCTGTCATGGGCGGGAAGAGAGCCGATCTGCTGCGGGGCACCCTGGATCTCTTGATTCTGAAGACTTTATCCCTTGAGCCGATGCACGGGCTCGGGCTTTCACGGCGCATCGAGCAGACCACCGACGGGATCTTCCAGATACAGCCGGGGTCCCTCTTCCCCGCTCTCCACCGCCTCGAACACGAAGGCTGAGTGCACGGTTCATGGGGGGAATCGGAGAACAACCGGCGGGCCAAATACTACCGGCTGACCTCCGCCGGCAGGCACCGGCTGGGCGAAGAGAAGCAGAACTGGGCCCAGATCGTCACGGCGATCAGGAAGGTCCTGGAGGCTGTCTAAGGGAGATCATCATGTCGCTTTTCACACGCATCGGCGCCACATTCCGGTCGCTGTTCAGAAAAGAAGAGCTGGATCACGACCTGGACGAGGAGCTTCGGAGCTATCTGGACCTGCTGACTGATCAGAAGATCGAAGCCGGCATGGATCCGGGGGAGGCTCGCCGGGCGGCCAGGCTCGAACTCGGCGGCGTCGAGCAGGTCAAAGAAAGGGTGAGGGAAATTCGCCTCGGAGCAACGATCGAGACTCTCACGCAGGACATCCGATACGGTGTCCGTACTCTCAGAAGAGACGCCGGGTTTGCCTTCGCAGCCATTCTGATTCTCGCCATCGGGATCGGTGCCAATACGGCTCTTTTCAGCACGATCAACACGGTCTTGCTGCGGCAAATACCGTTCGAGGCTCCCGACCGACTGGTCATAGGTCTCAAGACGAATAACGGTAAGGAGAACGGTTCGGTCTCCCGGGTCGATTACTTAGACTATCGGGAACTCGGCCGTTCCTTCGAACACCTCGCTGCGATCGCAGATTCCACCCCGCAACATACGGTAACGGGCGGCTCGAGTCCCGAGCTGGTCCGGACAGGCTATGTCACATGGAATCTGTTTCGAACCCTGGGCGCCAACCCGGTCGTCGGCCGACACTTTACTCCGGAGGAGGAGAACCCGGGGCAATCCAACGTGGCCATGATCAGCTTCGGCTTGTGGCAGCGACGGTTCGGAGGCTCCGGGGAGGTTGTCGGAAAATCTCTCAACCTGGACGGCTCTCCTTTGACGATCGTTGGAGTCATGCCGCGCGCCTTCCATTTCTTGTTCGATGCGGATCTCTGGCGCCTGGTCGACCGCGAGGGCCCGTTCGACACACGGCGTGGTTCCCACAGCCACCTTGTCGTCGGCAGGTTGAAAGCCGGGGTATCAATCGAACAGGCGCAGAGTGAGGTCGACGCGATCTCCCTCACTCTGGGGAATCAATATCCCGAATCCAATAGAGACAAAGGACTCGTGTTGGGAGATCTTCACGGCTTCATGGTGGGAGAGATGCGCCTGCCTCTCCTTCTCCTTATGGCCACGACGATACTGGTCCTGGTGATTGCATGCGGTAACGTCGCCGGGCTCCTTCTGGCACGGGGACTCCGCCGTTCACCGGAAATGGCCATGCGTTCGGCGCTTGGGGCTTCCCGGCTTCGCCTGGTCCGTCAACTACTGACCGAGAGCATGCTTCTCACCGGGGCCGCGGGCCTGGCAGGCATCGCCGTCGCCCATCTGCTCCTTGAGCTGCTATTGCAGCTCTTACCGATAAGCCGGCTTGGTATCGGCCGACCCGCTATCGACACCGC
>JBDGYW010000876.1:0-3160 GCA_039588935.1 Gemmatimonadota bacterium
GCTTTCCTCGCTCCGCTGCTCACGTACCTCCAAAGTTGACTGCGGCACCCTCGGGTGCCTCCGTCCACCCGGCCGAAAAACTCCAGCCTGCCGGAGTTTTTCACCAAACGGGTCCGCTCCGCTACTCGCTCGTCAGCTCCTGACCCGAAACTACCCTGCGGGTGCCGGATCGGTCTGGGGAGTTAGGGTGTAGCCAAGGGACCTGGCGGCGTCGCTGAGAGCGAGGAGTCGTCGGTGGGCGTAGGCAGCCTCGTAGGCGGCTTCTCCGATGTCGGTGTAGGGCTGGCCGTACCGAAGCATACGGTAGACGAGAGTAGCCAGCTTGCGAGCGGTCGCAAACACAGCGACGGCGGCACCTTTGTGACGTGCGATTCGCCGGAAATATGCGCCGATGGCGGTCTTCGAGCGGTGCAGCGTGAGGGCTCCCATGCGCAATACTCCAGCGATACGGGTTGCCCCGAGCCCGTTGCGACGTTTCCGGATGGGTTTGCCGCCAGAAATAGAGACTCTTGGACACAACCGAAGCCAAGCTACGAAATTCTTTTCGTTGGGAAACGCGGAGAGGTCTGTGCCGATTTCGGTGAGGATGGTCGTGGCGGCGCCTGCCCTGATTCCGTCTATGTGCAGCAGATCAACCCCGGCGAAGCGATAAAGGTTGGTGCGCATCTTTTCTTCTCCGCGGCACTTGATGGCCTTTTCCTTTGTGGGATTCGGGTGACGGGGAGGCGGCTCATTGCGGCGTTCTGGAGGCTGCAAGGCTTCGAGCTTCTCGATTAGAGCCGCTTCGTATGTGGCGATCTCGGCATCGAATGTATCATACAACCGCAAAGCAGACCCGAGATTATACAGATGCTCGTCGCGCCAATTACCGCTGAGATACTCTGCAAGCTCGACTTCCGACTTACGACAGCGAGGGTCGCGGTAAGCAGCGAGCTTGACGGGATCATGCTCACCCTCAACAATGGCGCGGACAATCGCCATCCCAGTCTTGCCCGTGATGTCAGCGACAGCGCGGTGGACTTGGACGTTCATCTGGTCCAAAGCCTTTTGCATCCACTGTACACACTTGGTTCGCTCGCCAACCAGATTGTGCATGTGCCGCTGAAGGGCGCGTAGCGAACAGATAGCCTCACCGGGACGGAACGAGCCCCGTAGGAGTCCACAGCTGTGCAACAGTTGGAGCCATTGACAGTCTTTCATGTCTGTCTTGCGCCCGGGAACGTTCCGGAACTGGCGAGCATTGACGAGAACAACATCAATCCCCCGCACTTCAAGGATTTCGTGCAGTGGAATCCAATAAACGTGGGTGCTCTCCATCGCCACTGACTCTACGCCTTCCGCAACAAGCCAATCGGCGAGCTCTTCAAGTTGTGGCGTGGTCGTGCGAAAAACACGAACGTTGGGCTTGCCGTCTGGTCGTTGCGGGCCGCAAACCCAGTGCTCCTTGCTCCCGATATCGATGCCAGCCACCATGGGCTGGATCGCCGGCATTGACATCGGTGATACCTGCTTCTTCTTGCTCTTTTTCTTGCGTTTGGCCATGTCGTCGTCTCCTCCTATGAAGACGATGGTTCCGGCCCGAGGTGGCATGACAAACGGATTCTGACCCTGAGGAGAGTCCCCGCGGGAACCTCACTAATGAATGATGGCCGACTCGGACCCAGGCTTGCATTGGGGCAAAGTGCTCCAGTGAGTCGAATGGGTTATAGCTGCCGGAGCATCGTCTCCCCTCACCATGCCCCATTTTTCACGTAGTTTCACCCCTGAATGATCCGCCAGACGAAGGACGGCGGAGGCCAAGCTTGCATCTGAACCCGGCTTGCGCGCCACACGAGGTTCGACCCCCCCCATGGACGGTTTGCGGCGCGGGCGTGGTTCCTAACTGCGCAATCCCTGTCCCCCACTGCGCAAGTAATGTTCGGCCGCGCTGTCTCTTTTGAACACAGATTTGGAAGCCGTACTTGGAAATGGCGCACTTGCGCCCGAGGAAAACGGGGGCACGGAAATTGCAGCCCAGACTTTGGATCAGTTGCGGATGAATATCTTGACAGTCACATTGGGTAAGGAAGGAAAAGACATGTTGGATCTGAGTCGACAGGTTCTTGGTATCGATATGACGGCTGTGGGCCGCAAGGCCCGAATGCTGCCACCCGCGGTGTTGCGGGTACTCCGACTTTTTGACGGCGTCCGGAACATGGCCGAGGCGATTGATCAGAGCTCGTTGGAGACCTCTCTGGCCATTGCCGTGGTGCGTCGACTGGTCAAACAGGGCGTTCTGAAACCCGTGCTGAAAGGCACACGGGCGATGGAGGTGCCGCCGGTGAGTCCGGCCCTCTGGCAGTGGTTTGCCAGCCCGGTGATGGAGACGCAACCTGCGCCCAAGGAAAGCATCCTGAGGGAATACAGGCTTACGACCGCACTTGCGGCAGCACTGGACACCACCCTGGAGGACGGCAGGGCCCGATCGGCACAACCGAACCGAGAGCCCCCGCTGTTCGTTGTGCACGTCGGTCCGGAATGCTCCCTTGAGCGAGACCTCGAAAAGCGGTTCCCGGACGCAGGGCGGGCCGACGATGAAAAGGCAGAGCCGCTGGAAGTCGGGGAAGAACCGGATCGACATCCGGGGATGTTACTGGAAATCAAGGACCGGGTGGTCACGCTGAACGTGCGCGACGGATCCGGATCATTCACAACTGAGGAGTTGGAGTTTTTTGAATCGTATCAACCCGAAGTTCAGGATGAGGACACCTTTGGAGATCTGGTCGGCGATCCGTCCGGCGGCCCGTGAGGGACCATCGCTTGATGTCACAGGCCGGTGGGTTCCACCGGCAGATTGCTGCTGATATTGGAACCGTCGCCCAGTTGGCCGTAGTAGTTATCCCCCCAGCATCTGGCGGTTTTGTCATCCAGCACCGCGCAGGTGTGGCCATATCCGGCCGCGACCGCGCTGGCTCCGGTGAGGCCCGAGACGGACAAAGGCAGGTTGCTGTCCGTGGTGGTCCCGTCGCCCAGTTGACCATGGTAGTTCCACCCCCAGCATCTGGTCGTGTCGTCGTTCAGCACGGCGCACGTGTGACTGATGCCCGCCGAGATGGCCGCAACACCGCTAAGGCCCGAGACAGACACCGGCGCGTTGCTGTGTGTGTTGGAGCCGTCGCCG
>JBDGYW010000877.1:0-3159 GCA_039588935.1 Gemmatimonadota bacterium
CTTGCATCGCAGTTGACGACTCTCGCCAAGGGAATGGCCAAGCGCATCGCCGCAAATGGTAGCCTGACGCAAGAGGAACGTCGGTTCGTCGCAAGTCACCTGCTGAAGACTGCCAAGCGCATCGGCAAAGTGTAATAATTTTTTTATATTCGTTTCTAGGGGTGAGACCGGAATGTTCTCATCCGGGACGAATTTTCAAAAAAGGAGAACCTTTAATGGACAACGAAACTGCTACACTAATGCAGGAAATTACTGCATTTGAGCAACAGCTTAATGCTGGTGCTGGCAGTCCGCGTCGTGCCCGTAAAGACGTCCCGAAAGAGGACACCAAACTCGCAAGTGACATTGCGGAAGTGGAGTCAATTCTGGCTGGCCTTTACATGGATGACGAGGAAGGCATGGATGAACTCGGCATGGTCGAGGAAGGCATGGACGACGAACTCGGCATGGACGAACTCGGCATGGATGACGAGGAAGGCATGTTGTACATGGACGACGAGCCAGCAATGGACGAGTTGGGCATGGACGAAGAGGGCACCAGCTATATGGATGATGTCCTCGACGACGAGTACGACGAAGTTGGCATGTTTGCCAGCGAAGCCGCGCCCGGCATCGAAGACGAAATCACCGACGACCACTTCAGTGAGGTCGAACGTGTCACAGGTGATGATGACATCCCCGATGCTCAGCACACTTTTGATGTCGCCGAAACAAATCTCGACCATGTGGCCGGGATGCGTGCGGCATCGTCTCGCCTTGACCGTCTGGCTTCGTACATCGAAGGCCAAGTGGTCAATCACGGAGAAAACAAGCAGTGGCTCAAGGTGGCGTATCGCATCGACAAGATGGCTGACTCCATTGACGCCCGCATCAAAGCAACAGAGGAGGCCGAATAATGTCTGGTAAGCGTATTCGACTGACTGACAGGCGTCGCCAAGCTGTTGACGGGAGCACCCCGTATCCGGGCAACGTCAATCAGCCAGACCGCCAGTTCAAGGAGCACGCCCAGTATGACAACTGGGAGGAAGTGGTTAATCACCCGCTCCCCGATATGCGTCATTTGTGGAAGAATGAGCACACACCCGCCGGGCGTGACGAAATCGGTTTCGGCATTCCCGAACCGTACGGCACGCAACCCACCGTCGCAAGTATCCACGTCGCCGCCGACAAGGCTGTTCGTGCGTCCGTCCTTCTCCTCGGAGAAAAGGTCGCCGAATTGGTCATTGAGGAACAGGCCCGTGACTTCATGCTGATGGGTGGCGAGGCTCTCGACCGCACGCTGGCTCGTTTCCAGCAGACGCAAGACCTGTACGTCACCGCATCGGACGACGATGATGATGACGACGACGATGACGATGACGAAGACGGCAAGAAGGCTTCAGTCGCAACCACAGCCGCAGATGATGCGGAAGACGGTTCGGAAGAAGAGGCCAAGAAGGCCGCCGACGACGCGGAAGATGGCTCAGACGACAAGGAGAAGGAAGCCTCAACGGAATTGGCTCAGGCCAAGGACGCGGCGACTGACACCATCCCTGAGCAGGAACCGGAATCCACTGGTTCGCAGGATGGCAAGCAGAAGGGTGCGGCGGAGCAATTCGACGCAGACGTGCAGGCCAAGATTGCGGAACTGAAGGCGACAGTCGAGGCGCAAGCCGCCGACCGCGAAGCCTACAACCAGAAGGTTCTGGAAGCCGCGAAGAAAGCTCTCGCTGGCGACAGCGATGATGTCGAAGAAGGGAAGGACGAAAAGGAAGCCTCGGCGACCGTTTCTGCTACTCCTGCCACCGCACCTGCCGCTCCGGTAGCTGGTGAGATGGATATCGACATTCCAGAACGGGTAGCAGGCCCGAATGAGATGGACATCGAGCTTACGGCTACGATGGACAGCGAAGTTCGTCCTGACCCGGCCGCCGATGCAATGCTGGCAGGTCTGTTTGACGACGGCACGCCTGTGGAACTCCCGGAACCCGGTCAGGGTGGTCGTGAGGCGTCCGCAAAGCAAGGCATCAAAACCCTTGGTGGGCAACCGAAGGTCGCAAGCGCAGGTGCTGGCGGTCAGGTTGACATCAGTGACATCTGGGCATCCGCTCCAGACGTCAGCGAAATCTTCAACTAAGGAGGAATTGACATGGCTCTCACGATTTTGATTCGTGGTCACCTCAACGCGATTCCGGTGCTTGCCGATGTCTGCTTCACGCAGGCGAATTATGGCACGCACCCCAACACCACGTTGAGTGTCAACACGCCTCGCGGCGTATTGGGTGGGTCCATTGCGGCGGCTTCCGCCGGACTGGATTACACGGTCGTACCCTGCACCACCTCACTGGAGCCGCTCGGTCTCTTCGTGAATGACGCGGCTGGTGCGGCGTTTGAAAACAGTCCGGCTGTTGCTTCGGGCAAGGTAACCGTAATGAAAGGACAGGCATCTGTCGAAGTCGATGTGTACGCTACGCGGAACGCAGGCGATTCGGCTGACCTGACCTATGCTGTCGGTGACCTGCTTCGTAGTAACGACGAGGGGTTCTTGTCGAACGAACCCGCAAGTGGCACGGTGATTGGTATTGTTACCAAGGCACCTTCGACCGCCTCGCCGACTCTCGGACTGGACATGCGTATCTAACCTTCGGGTGGTACGCTAAACCATAACCTCAAAGGAGGGTTGCAAGCATGGCTGTTGACAACCAAACCAAGAATGAAGTAATCGGCAAGTTCATTCGCACTGCCGCTGGACGTCACCGCCTCGCGGCGTCGATGATTCAGCCCCTGCGTCGCCGTAGGGACTACAGTTCCGTAGGGAGGAAAGCATTCTTTGTTGAAGCACTTCCTGATGGCGCAAATCCCGTATATGACAAGGACCCGAATATCACCGCTTATGTGGTCGGCGAGGAGGGTGAGAACATCGTCGCCGTCGCCAAGCCGAAGCGCGTGCTGTTCCCGCTGTTCGAGATTGCCTCGAACCCCGAAATCCAACTGACCGAAATCAAGCAACGTCGTTTCGACCTCGTTGAGCGTTCGGTTGACTTGGCGAAGTCCGAGATTCAGGCTGAGGAGGACCGCAAGGTCTTCGCGGTCATGGATGCCCTCGCGGCCGACCCGACCAACCCGAACCCGCCGATTCCGGTCACGGGTAACTTGACCGCAAACGCACTGGCTGACGCC
>JBDGYW010000878.1:0-4368 GCA_039588935.1 Gemmatimonadota bacterium
ATCGGCTCGCAAGTACGCGTATCCAACTCTGAACCATCCATCCAGATCGTCGGGATATCTGCCGAGGAAGACATTGTACGCGTTGATCGCGGCCTCCCTCTCCTCCCTCCAGTTATAAATCTCGGCACGGATCCACAGGCGCTCCCGTTCCGTGACACGATCCGACAGGCTCAGCGCCTTCTCGAAGTGTGGGTCACCCGCGACCCTGTTGCCCTGATAGTAGTGGACCGCTCCCAGCGCTTGGTGCGCGAGTGCGAAGTTGGAATCCAGTTCCAGCGCTCGTTCATACAGAGCCGCAGCTTCATCATATCTCCGCCGGCCAAAGTGAAAGCCGCCTTCACTCCACGCGCGCAGCGCATCGAGCGAGGACGTGGTGGCCGCCTGCAGCTCAACGTCTCGCCGCGCAACGGACAGCATCGACTCGCCCAGGTCACGGCGGAGTTTCTTGGCCAGCTTATCCAGAGCCGGAAGCACCTCCGCCGCTCCGGTGGCACGCACCGACCTCGATTTGAGAGCCTCGCCGGTTGCTGGATCCACGATCCTGGTTGTCAGGTCGAACACCGAGTCCACGCGGCCAATGCTCGGCACAACGAGCACGCGGAGGTTCTCTCTGAGCGCGATCTCTATCCCTATCGTTTGATCGATGACGTCCACATCTTGGCGCCCCATCCGCTGAAGCGTCCCGGCGACACGAGTCTCGGGAAACACGTTCACGTGCTGGGACTGCTGCAGGCCGACCGCCAGCGCCGTGTTGAGTGATTCGTCGAAAATGGAGTCGCCGGTTTGATTCTCGAAGTCGGCAATGAGAATCCAATCCCGCTCATCGAACTCGACACCAGACATCGAATAGAGCGCCGCCGCACCCCCCAGGCTCGCGACAACCACCGCAGCGATTATCCACCTCTTACGAGACCGAGGGCCGCGCTTGAACTTCTTGAGTTCCACCGTCGCTGCCCGCGTCAGTTTCGTCTGCTGGAGAGCCTCCAAAAAATGGTGAATCGTCGCATACCGATCGGCCGGCAACTTCTGGAGAGCCTTGGTGACCGCGTAGTCAACGACCGGCGGAACGGTGTCACGCTCCTCGCTGATGCGAGGTGCCTCCTCGGACAGCTGCCTTGCCATGACCGCTTGCGGGGTCGGCGCTGCGTACGGAGCCGCCCCAACGAGCATCTCGTAAAAGACTGCACCGAGCGAGTAGACGTCGCTTCGGCCATCGAGATTCTGGTCGCCCGCTGCCTGCTCGGGGCTCATGTATGCGGGAGTGCCCACAACCATCCCGGTCTGGGTCATACGCGCCATGCCCGCATCGGTGATTGCCCGAGCGATCCCGAAATCCGCGATAAACGCGTGGCCGCTCTCGAGCATGATGTTTTCGGGTTTGATATCGCGGTGCAGCACGTCGCGACTGTGCGCGTAACTCAGAGCGTCGCCCACCTCCAGGATAATCTGCTGCGCATCTTCGTATGAGAGTTGCTCTTCTCTCTGCATCCGTTGGCGCAGCGTCTCACCCTCGACGTACGGCATGACGTAGTAGAGCAAGCCGTCGACTTCTCCGGAGTCGAGCAAGGACAGGATGTTCGGGTGGGAAAGCTGTGCCGTGGTTTTGATCTCCTGCAGAAAACGATCGGTACCCAAGACCAGGCCGATCTCCGGGCGGAGCACCTTGACAGCGACATTTCTTTCGTGCTTCAGATCAAAAGCATGAAATACGATCGCCATGCCGCCAGAGCCCAACTCACCCTTGATGGCATAGCGGTCCGCGATACCGTCTGTGACGCGCTGCCGGAAATCTGACACCGAGATATGCCCCAAGCTCAACTATCGAACAATACGCATTGGGTTTCGCGGTATCTAGGCTCCTTCTCTTTAGACGTCTCGCAACGCCTCTACCGGATCCACCCTCACTGCCCGCTGGGCCGGCAAGACACAGGCGAGTACCGCTACACCCACCACAAGGCCCGGGACAGTCAGAAACACCAACGGATCCGTCGGAGAAACCTCGAACAGTAGAGTTGAAAGGTGTTTGGTGGCCAAGAACGCAACCGCGTAGCCAAAAACCACTCCCGCAGCCGCAAGCCCAACACCCTGCGCAACCACCGAACCGAACACATGATGAGCGTGGGCGCCCAACGCCAACCGAACACCAATCTCATTCGTTCTGAGACAAACCAGGTACGAGATCACTCCGTATATGCCAAGGACGGCCAGCAGCAGGGCAGTCACCGCAAAGAGACCCACCAGAACCGTTTGAAACCGCAGCGGCGCAAGCCATCGCGACACCAGCCGCTCTATCGGCACTACCGCTCCAAGTGGTAACGCGGCATCCACTGCGGTCAGTTCGGTCCGGACCAGCTGCGCAACCTCCGTTGCGTCCGGTGCCTCGAGCACCAATGTCACAAACGCCCAAGGATCCTGGGATAGCGGTACGTACACCTCCACACGTGGCACTGATGCCAGGCCAGCGTGTCTGACGTCTGCAACCACTCCAACGATCACGCGCGACGTGGGTCCGTCTTGAGAAATCACGGTGATGCTCTTTCCAAGCGGATCTTCGTTGGGCCAGTACCGCCTTGCCAAAGTCTCGTTGACGATCACCACCGGAACTCCGGCCGCGTCGTCGCGCCAATCGAGCGCTCGCCCGCTCCGCAGGCTGATGCCCATGGTGCGGAAGTACCCTGGTGTGACCGCATGGTATTCCGCCGAGAGCTGCTCGTCGAGCGATGCTTCGGGCCGGTTGTCGATGCTGAACCCGAAGCTCATCGCCGAGCCGCTGAGAGGCAGGTTCGTGGTGGCGCCCACAGACGAGACCTCCCCGCTCTCGGCAAGTCGCTCTATCAATGCGCGGAACAACACCGCCTGTTGAGGCCGGTCACCATATCTGCTCCGTGGCAACGACAGCGAGACGGCTGTGATGCCGGTTGGTGAAAAACCCGGATCGACTCGTTGGAGCCTCACAAAGCTACGGACGAATAGTCCCGCCCCGATCAGCAGAACCAGAGAGAGCCCAACCTCGGCGACAATCAGCAATCGCCTCACACGATGCCGCGTCGGGGCTCCTCCGATCTGTGCACTGCGAAGGGTGAGGGTGGGGTCCGACCCCACACTCGACCACATCGACACGAAGCTCAGCACAACACCCACCAACACAGACAGTACGTCGATTGCCACGTCCTCTATGCGCGGGAGTTCAACGGGCGCGAGTCTAAGGAGAGGCGCTATGGCCACAGACGCAACGAGGGCGCCGATCGTTCCTCCCAACACCGCGAGCGCGACGTGCTGTGCCAGAACCTGCCTGAAAAGACACCGCCTCGTGGCACCCAAAGCCAGTCGGACAGCTGTTTCTCGACTGCGGTCCGAAGTTCGCGCCAACACGAGATTCACCATGTTCACGCACGCAATGATCAGCACCAGGATTGTCGCGAGTTGCAGAAGGGTGAGTGAGCGGCGGAACTCAAGCACCATATTCTCGTGAAGCCCAATGAGCGAAACGCCCCAGCCGGAATTGATTGCGTGCCTTTCACCCAAAACATCCGCAATCATCGCCATTTCCGCTCGAGCCTGATCGACGTTCACGTCGGCCCGGAGTCTGGCGACCACTTGGATGTACCGCGCTCCACGCATACCTTCGGTCAATTGGCCCGCGCCAAACGAAAGAGGCAACCACAGGTCCGCGGTCTCAGGGAACCGGAACTCCATCGGCAACACTCCGACAACGGCAAAGACCTCATCGTCCAACACGAGTGTCCGGCCTACTGCCCCTGGATCCCCCCCGAACCAACGCTGCCAAAACCCATAACTCACCACCACCCAGTTGCCGCCGCCGGGCTGCTCGGCCTCCAGCGGAAACGGTCCACCCACCAGCATGGAAACTCCAAGCAACGCGAAGATGTTTGGGGAAGCCGCGATGGCTGACATCCGTTCAGGCAAAGCCCCACCGGTAAGGGTGGGGCTGCCAAGACTCAACGCAGACATCTCTGTAAACGACTCCGCCTGCTCCCGCCAGTCGACAAAGGTCGGTGGGGCGACCAACGATTGCGCGCGACCTCGTTCCGCGTTGGTCTCCCAGACTGTGAAGAGCCGGTCCGGTTCAGGGAACGGAAGTGGACGAAGCAAGACAGCGTCTACTACGCCAAAGATCGCGACGCTGCCGCTGATCCCGAGTGCCATCGTGAAGATCGCAATCGCCGAGAAGCCGGGACTCTTCCGAAGTGAGCGGAAAGCATATCCAGCATCCCGAACGATTCCGTCAAACTGCGCGCGCATCCCCCACCACTTCCGGCCGTGGCGTCGGGTCGGTTCTCGCGAGTCCACGCGGGTCGACATTGCCCAGGCAACGGCATCGGTAACGGCTCCCAAGAACACGACGAC
>JBDGYW010000879.1:0-4694 GCA_039588935.1 Gemmatimonadota bacterium
GCCACGGAGTGAGAAACTCGACCAAATAACTGACCGCGTTGAAGGGCGCCTCTCCCGACTCCTGGAGAAGATGCGTGTGGAGTACGGGTATGGGACTGGCACTGCTGTCCTGGGTGTCATCACTCATGAGTTTGCGGAGCACTACACCGGGAGTGACTGATGGACAAGATGCTGACCGCAACGTGCACCCATAAGAATAACCCAACGGGAACCGCACTCGTGACCGTCTCAACGGGGGATGCGTGCACACCTGTGGATCCGCTGGACAGGACGTGGTCGCAGGCGTACCCGATAGACAAGCAGTTCCTGATGCGGCAGTTGTACACCAAGTACGCCGCATTTGCTTCTGGTGACTTCTGCGTTGTGGGTAGCACAACCTATGCGGTGCGTGCAGTGCATCCGTATGCCGCACAAGGCGGTATGGACGCGTACTACTTTCTGATCCTGGAGCAGCAAAGTGGGAGCTAAGGTTATCGGTGCCAAGGAGCTCCTGGCTGCGGTAAAGGAGATGGCGGGTCTCATTGGTGACCCGGCTGTTGCAGCCAGGTTGCTGGAGCCGGAGTTAGAAGCTGCTGCTCCGGTTCTTACAGGGTTCTTGAGGTCATCCGTTTATCATACAGGGAATGTGGTGGGTGCTAGGGCACCGTATGCCGGGATCGTTGCGGACCGTCCCGGGCGGGATTACGCTCAGGATGCAATGAACCGTTTTCCGATGGAAAGATACGCCAATAGGATAGTGGAGCCGTTCTGATGACCAGAAAAACCGTAAGAGAAGCATTGGCAGTCCTCTTCGTGGCAAATGGCAGTTTCACGGGTGGGGTAAATGCGTATCCACCTGTGGATCTGCAGGGTATGGATAAGGTTCTCGCTATCTACTCTATGGAAACCTCCCACCAGCAGGAGAGTTCGGCACTGGAGCTCAATTTCTACACGTTCGCCCTTACCGTGTTCGTTAAGCGGGCGGGCGGGGAAACGGTGGAAGACACTCTGGATGACCTCCATGAGGTGATTAGGAGTGTGGTAAAGGCAAATCAGAGCAATGCCAACTGGGATCTCCTTGACCTTGGGTTGGGATCCGAGGCTGGAGTTGATGAGGTCAGTGGTGTTGCTTATAGACTGGAAGTCCACAAACTGTTAGTGAAGGAAATGACCTAAAAGGAGGTCAGAACATGACTAGTAAAGCGCTACGAGAAGTTTGCATCGCACTGCAGGGAGCAGCGGGCACTCCCGATAACGTGGATGTCGCCCTGCACGCCACCTGCACCCTCAAACCGAAGGTGCTCAAGCACCACCCGGAGGAGGACATTGGGTCACACGCCCCCAAACGGCACTATGTCGGGCAGATCATGCCTGAGGGCGTTCTGACACTACCGCATGCCACGTATGAGGAGATCGTTTACCCCCTCGCGATGGCGCTGGGAGAAGAAACCCCGACCTCGGGCAACGGTGCACCATACACCTGGACGTGGGTCATCCCAGATGCCACGTCGCCCACAATGGTGTTCTTCACACTGGAGTACTCCGACGGTGGGACCTACGTCGTCCGTGGGGAGGCCATCTTCGCAAAAGCTCTCACGATCTCAGGTGAGGCAGCGGGTGGGTGGAAGGTTGCTGTAGTGGCACCCAATGCCGCGCCTACACCGATCACGATGGCAGCGACCACACTCCACGTCGATACCACGTATGCGGGGATTGGGACCAACACAACGGAGGAGTTGATCTCCTTCAACTGGAAGCTGGAGAACCTGTTGCACTCCAAGCAGTTTGCGGGGAGCCTATCTCCCAATGGTCGAGGTTCCGGCAGATGGAAGATCACACTGGAGCTCGTCCTGGAAGTCGCTGCTGCGGAAGCCCAAGCGTTTGCCGACGCCGTTCTCACAGCCACGCAGTATGCGGTGCGGGTCAAAGGGTATGTGGATGCCGACGACAGCATCAACGTTGACGGCATGTACATGGTCGAGAGCGTGGACACCCTTGACGACCGGGATGACAACAACATCATCAAGGTCACGCTGCTGGGTGAGAAGGACGCCTCAAACAACTGTGGGCAGATCGTGGTCATCAACGACATCGATGCCCTGTAACCACAGGTTGATAAAAACCAGTTTCAATATCTCTTGCAGGAGGTAAGAGTAATGATCACTTTCAGGACCCTCAAACTCAAGCACTACCGCAGGGCGCAGAAGATTTACGCCAGGATCGCCAGTGAGGACGCCGAGGATGTAGAGATTGTCGAGTTCGCGGCTAGCCTGGTGGCGAGCTGGGACTTCAAGGACGCGGACACGGGAGAGGATTTGGCTCTGAGTGACCTTGATGAGCTCTCCACCCCACAGATAGAAGAACTCCTCACTCACTTTGCCGAGGAGTTCACGGGATCCATGTCCGTCCCAAAAGGGAGCGCCGAGCACTCACCCTCTACCTAGATCACGTCAGGTCAGGGACGGACCCGGGGGACGCCCCCGAGTGGTACTACATTATTCAACTTGCCCGTACCCTTGGAGTGATGCCGAGTGTGATTGATGAGGAACCACTCGAGTGGGTGTCTCGGCTTGCTGAGATAACTTACCAGGAGCAGATGCAGGCGAAGGTGGCCCAGGAGTAAACCATGAGCACACGTAGGCTCAAGATAATCATAGACCAGGCCGGTAATGGGGCGGCAGGCATCAAGTCCCTTGCTGGAGGGTTGGGTGGCCTGGCAACCATTGCGGGCGCTGCTGCTGTCGGTGCTACTGTTGCCATCGGTGCCATCGGCACTAAGCTCGTCTCTATGGGCTCCGATGCCGAGGAGATGCTTGGAAAGTTCAATGTCGTTTTCGGTCAGTTCAGTGTGGGCGTTACTGAGGAACTGGGTAAGTTCGCGGCGCAGGTGGGCCGTAGCAAGTTCGCACTGATGGAGATGGCGTCAGGTCTGCAGGACACCTTTGTGCCTATGGGCTTTGCTCGCGAGGAAGCGGCCGCGATGTCTGTTGAGATGAGCAAGCTGGCTGTAGATGTGGCCTCATTCAACAACGTCACGGACGAGGAAGTTATCAGGGATTTCCAATCCGCGCTGGTAGGGAACACGGAGACGGTAAGGAAGTACGGTATTGTCATCAACCAGGCCCGGATTGAAGCAAAAGCAGCAGAGATGGGCCTACTTGGGACTACAGTAAATACCGAGAAGGTTACCGCTGCCCAGAACAAGCTGGCGATTGCGCAGCAGAAGCTGACAGAACTGAGAGGTAAGGACAACGTCACCTCCAGCCAGATGATGTCAGCACAGGAAAGGCTACGCAAGGCCGAAGAGGCACTAGCAACAGCAACGGCGGGATCTACTGGAGAACTCACCGAGCAGGCGAAGGTCCTGGCAATACAGCAGCTCATTATGGAAGGGACCACAGATGCCCAGGGTGACGCTGCTAGAACCAGTAACAGTTGGGCGAACCAGATGCGCCGACTGAAGTCAATCATCACGGACACCGCTACCGAGATGGGCTTGAAACTCCTACCGGTAGTAACACCGTTCCTTACGCAGTTGGGTGACTTCGCGCAGAAGATGATGCCCATAGTGGTAGAGAAGTTTACACTGTTTGCGGAAGGAGCCCTTCCCAAACTCACGGACCTGCTCACCCGCCTTTGGAATGAGGTCCTACCGGAGGTGATCGAGAAGTTCAAGCAGGTTAGACAGGGCATCACTGATGTCTCCGATTGGGTCACTGGGAAAGCCATTCCTGCCATTAGGGAATTCAACGAGAACACTATCAAACCCCTTATCCAGTCCGTCAAAGACTGGATTGCCGAATTCAAGGAACGTCTCGATCCCGTACTGGTGCGCATCAATGAGATGGTGGAAGAGCGCCTCCAGCCCGCCTTGAAGGAGTTCAAGGTCTCCTGGGATAGGATTGCCGAGGCACTGGGAATTGCTAAGGAGGAGGGAGAGAAGACGGGAGAAGGGTTTGACACCATTGGAGCAATCCTCTGGACCGTTGAGGCCGCGGTGAAAGCAGTTGTATGGGCTGTGGAAGCGGCGTCTAACGTCTTCAGTGTTCTGTCCGGTGCCATAGCAGGGGTAAGTAGTGCACTGGACAGCTTGTCCCGATGGTGGGCGCACATGAGGGCGGAGGCTCAGAAAGCCATCGACACTATTCCTCCGTGGTTGCGCCCGAGATCGGCCACACCATTCGAGGTGGGCCTACGAGGCATTGGTGACGCGATGAAAGACCTTGACTTTGGTGCGGTTGCGAACGTCTCACCGGGTATGGCAATGGCGGGAGGTGGCACCCCTGTGGTCGTCAACCTCACGTACTCACCCGTGGTAAGCCTGGGTGACCGTTATGAGGCCGAGGCGCAACTGGCGCCGTTCATTGCTGAGGGCCTTAGAAAAGCAGGAGTGACCGTTGGCTAAGTACGGAACCTTCAAATATTCTGAAGACGTGTACGGAACGGGCGAGCAAACCGGAGACCTGCGCTGGGGGTTCATTGTCGCCTGGGATGGGTACTACAGTCATGGCAATGAGGCCAACAAGATGACCGGGTTCAGTGCAAGGCGTGGGCGCATTAGTCTCCTCGATGCCCGCGCTAGTGGGTTTGAGCCCAACCGCGTTGGGACCATTGTGGCGACCTTCGACAACTCCGATGGGCGCTATGACCCATATGATGCAAGCAGCCCACTCCACTCACACATAAGCCCTGGTAAGTTCGTCCGTGTCAAAGTG
>JBDGYW010000880.1:0-3152 GCA_039588935.1 Gemmatimonadota bacterium
ATCGGCACATGGGCCTGGATCGCAAGTCACGTCGTACTCGGGCCAGTTCTGCGCCTGGGCATACCAGCTCTCGGCCTCGGCAGTGATGTACCACGTTGGAATCCTGTCTGCCGGGACGTTGAGGTCGAGGAGATCCACTCCCAACACCGAGGCGGGGAAGAGGAGAACCGCAACGATAAGACACCTAGAAAGCATGGATCTGTGATCCCCCTCCTCCGTAAGGGTTCCCGACGCACGCATGATTCAGTGGAAGCTGAGCCCAGGTATGCCATCGTTTCGCTCGGCACACACCGGCAGGGCTGCGCAGTCCAGAGCTGGCCTGATCGAGAGCACCTCCAGGTTGCGAGTCAAAGCGATTGGAGCCCGGGTCGACCAGACCGGGATCACCACCACTGACGACAGTCGTCGACGGAAGACTGGCAGGCTGATCGGTGTGGGGCTCGGAGTTGTAGAAGAAGGGACCGTCTCCCCAGGTCATAGAGGCGAACGCTGCGGCAGCAGCACGCATACTGTAGAGCCACGGCAAAGAGCCCGTGCAATCCACGAAGGCAAGCCCGTCGACTTCAACACCTGTCAGGCTTGTCGGTCCGTTCGCTCGCCAGCCGTACGCGATCTCGTCAGGTGGATCGTCCGCGTCGCACCAGACCAGCGTATCGACCCAGCCGACCTCTGCGCTCGGATCGTTCGCGTTCGCGAGCAGGAAGACGTACGTGGCGCTCGCCGTTACGTTGTTCGGGAACAGCGGCTTGATGATCGCGACGTTGTTGAAGTAGAGGGGAACCGTTCCATTACTCGCGGAGAACAAAGCGGAGAAGCCATTCACGTCGCTGATCGGCTCGTAGACCACGGAGTCGTAGAACTTGATCCCGGCAGAGGCATTCAGCGGATAGGTTCCAGACTGAGGCCGCTCAAAGAAGGACTTGTACGCTTCCTCGGGTAACATCCCCACGGTGGTCTTGAGCATTCGATAGGCGTAGGTGTTCCGAAGCGCTCCCTCTTGCGTCCCCCAGCTACCCATGTAGATGATGTATCCGCCGCCTGTCACCTGGACGTTGCACTCCGCACACATCCCCGGTGCTTGATCGGCGTAGTAGCTCGTACAGTTCACGCACTCCGCGTCGTGAAACGTGTGCTCTCCACCAGCCAGGGCTGCCGGGAACTCGTCCACGAACTGTCCGCTATCAGAAGCTGACGTAGAGTACTGGCACCGGATGATGTCGACGTTTACGTTAGTCGTATCGCCGTGAACCCCGCCCACAACGAGGCAGTCGTCGGCCCCGTGCCTCTTAGTGTAGACATCGATGTGAGGGTTGATCTGATTCTTGAGGCGCAGTCCATGCTGGCGACAGTCCGTGCATCCGCCGCTGTTGTCGTCGGCGTCTCCGGTCATCTGCAGCCAGGTAAACGTGTTCCCGTTCATCCCGTATACCGCGACACCAGAAGCGGTGCCTCGATAACCGTCTGACTGCCAGATAGGACCGAGCCCGGTAGACGTGACGACATTGTGGAACTCGTTGGAGCCGGTCTCCTTGAGCCGTACCCACTGGAGTTCAGTGGTCCCGCGAATCTCCACATCGGAGTCCCCCTGGAGGGCTTCGGTGACTCCGGTCGTTGCACTTGATATGGTGACGGGATCGACCACAACGAAGCGACAGCCGGACTGGATCGCATCCGGATGGATCACCACGGAGTCCGTGCTGGAGTACGCCTTCTGCAGTCCGCGCCGATCGATCAGCGTAAGCGTATCGGCAGTCACGTCTGTCTCGCCGATCTGATACATCCGGTCATCGCCATCGATCCGGACCCACCTCCCGGTGAACTCGTCGTCAGCCGTCACGATGGCATCTTGGATATTGATCAAGGTGCTGCCTTTGACTTCGTTTGCTGAGAGCGTGGTCGCGACCAGTTGCTTATCAACGAGATCCAGTCCTTCCTGGTCGGTGATCGACTGCGCTACGTCGATAGTGATGTAAGGAGGCGTGGCCGTATCGTCCGCTGCGGTGACTTCATACATCCATCCTTCGTCGGGACAGCCGTAGTCCGGCACGAATGCGACGAGGTCCCCGACGACGACTGCCGCGATCGCCTCGTCCATGTATGGATCGCCCGGGTTGGGGTGCGTCGGGCTGTTGCAGGTGGCTGCCGTCCACGTCAAGCGAAGCTCTCCAGGGGTCGCGCCACAATTCCCCGAGCAGTCGCTGATTCCGCAGACGGTCCAGAGGTCCGCTACTTGCCAGGACGGGGCGTGAGTGGATGGAGATGCAACTCCCTGTTCTCTGATTGCTCCATTGAGGGTCACGGTCGCGCCACCATCTACGGTGAAGCCCGCAGGACCGACGCGAATATCCAGCGCATCGGATGCCTGCACGAGAGTCGTGTTGCACTTGACGTTGATGCCGGCTGCAGCATTCGTACTCTGCAGTACCGAGGCCGTCTGCGTAACCGTGATCGTGTTCCCCGCGACGCCAGCTGTCGTTACGGAGATCGTCGGGCTCCCAGCCCCGCCGAGGCCGGAGAAATTCCCGGTGATCGCACCGACGTTAGTACATGCCAGGGAGCCTTCAAAGGTGATGGGGAACTCCGTCGTCACAGCTCCACGGTAGACGTGCACGTTCCCTATCCCGATTGTACTCAGCGCTTCAAGAGCATCCTCCATCCGACCGGCATCGCCGTTGCCTGCAGCGTAAGTGATTGCCGAGGTCGTCTGGCCTCCGAAGGTGAGAGTGTACGTCCCCGAGGTGTGCGTATCGAAGTCGACCGTGACCACCTCGTTGTCGCCATTCCCGAGAACCCAGAGATCATTCGCGTCAGCGGGAGAACAAGTCGAAGCGGATAGCGAGGTCGCAGTCATATTGCTCGTCGTGCTGACGACGCAAGTATTCCCCGCAGCCAAGCTCAGCGACGGGTAGAGAATGGCGATCAGTAAGAACAACCGGATCATGGTAGCCTCCTAGCTGCCGTTGCAGCCCAGAACAAACCGGGCGTTATCAGCGTTCGGATTGGCCCTGACATCAACGTAGACCCAGCGCAGCGTCTGGACATAACGGAAGCCACGCCGACCCACTGCACCCGTCAGAGTCTGCTCATCGCTCGCATCCACTACCCCGTCCCCATTGACATCGACAGCAACTTGAGAACAGTGGTTTGCAGAT
>JBDGYW010000881.1:0-3151 GCA_039588935.1 Gemmatimonadota bacterium
CGTCGGGGAACCGGCCCAATGGGTGAACCTGCTCACGGTTTACCCAAACGACGACCGTATGCGGGAAGTCTGGGAGCCCATCATGGCTGGCCGCAGGTCGCAAGAGACGGTCATTACCAACGAGTATGTCGCCGTACTCTCTGAGAACATTGCCCTCCATGTGGTTGAGGGTACTTACGCCATAACCGATACTCTTGGCAACACAACCGAGCCCAACCGACTCTCCGCAACCACGGTCTGGGTTCGTGAAGATGGAGAGTGGAAGATGGTGCACATGCACCAGTCGTGGATTCCTACCAACTGAACGAGCTGGTCTAGCACCGCCCGGCGCGTGGCCGGGCGGTTTCCCACTGTGGAACCTATAGTGGAACCCCAGCACAAAACTGCTTGATTCAGCTTGTGCTACTCGGAATGGCGTGTGAGGGAAAGTGTACGAGTTGTGCGGATTTGTGCTGAGTTGGCCCGATCTGCCCCGAGTCCGAACTGAATTATGAGTCCGCTGCTCTAACCACTGAGCTAAGAGCCCCACGTGCGAGGAATATGTCCTTGCCCCAATGACAATTCAAGCTGGGCACGAAGGTCGTTGCGACCGGTTCAGCGGTAGGATTCGCTATCCCGCCTACTCCGCGAACCAACCACTTCGGCGCACAGCTCCAGATGCGTTTCGACCATCCGCCCCAGAGTGAACCGCTCCTCGACCCGGCGCCTTCCCGCCAGGCCCATTTGAGAACGAATTGCCGAATCTCCTGCCATCCTCCGCATGGCGGCGCGCAAGGCACCCACGTCACCCGGCGGGACCTCCAGGCCAGTCACACCTGCTTCATTCACATCCCTTACGCCGGTTGGCAGTGCCGTGGTGATGACTGGCGTACCACAGGCCATCGACTCGATGAGGGATATCCCGAACATCTCCGCGGGGGTGGCGCTGGGGAACACGAAATAGTCCGCAGCCTGGTAGTAACCCGGCAGTTCCGCGTCACTGACCCTGCCGACCAGTATCACCTGCTGGCCAAGACCGAATCGTGAGATCTCCTGGCCAAGGGATTGGCGCAACGGACCGTCACCGACGATCACGACAGTCAGGTCGGTTCCCGCAACGGCCCGCAACAGCACGTCTAGGCCCTTGTAGGAAACGAGACGGCCCACGAAGAGGGCCACCGCACCCCGATCGGGGTCGGGAAACGCCGGCGGCCTGGGCTGATCGGCACTTGGAGTGAACACGGTTTCGTCTATGCCGTACGGAATGATCCGTGCCTTCGCCTGACCGGCGACGCCGAGGTCGGCCGCATGCTGCAAGTGTGCCTCGGTGGCCAAGACAGCTGCGGTAGCCCGTCGCGCGATCGCACGTGCGAGAGGCCGAACCAGCAATCCCGCAATCCGCTGCCGCTGCACGTCGGAGTGGTGAAATACGATCACCGGCAGGCGCCGCTTGAACAGCAACGTCAGATCGGCCAACGGATGGGGCCTGTGGACGTATACTACATCTGCCGGTTTGCCGCCGGCCTTGAGATATCCCGGCGCCAACGGCTGCGATGAAAGCATTCCGTACGTCCGCATCCGATGGATCTCGACGCCGTTGCAGCTCCTCTCCGGAGCATCGCTGGGCCATTTTCCAGCCCAGCCCGAGCCAGTGGCACAAACAACGCTGACCTCGTGACCGCGTTCTGCCGCGCACTCCGCGAGTGCCGCTACGACGTACTCGAGCCCCCCCGGATCCGGAGGATAGAACTTGCTGAGATGGAGGATTTTCACTCGCCGAAAATCGAGCCCGCGCTTATGCGACCGGCGGCCTGAGACAGTGCGGGCTGAACCAGGTCCAACAAGAGGTTGAGGTCGAGCAACAGCGACTTCTTGCCCAGCCTTCTCCGCAAATGCAGCTCCCCGATCCAACCGACTCCTTCAAACGGACACACCACCTCCCACTCGTCGGATCCACGCGTCGGCGCTCCCTCCACAAACGACTCGCCCGAGAGATGCCATGCGAGGGTGTGTCCACGCCTTTCCACGTCCGGACCGGCAGTTAGCACAACTTCGTCGAACTCGGATCGGTGCAGCAGGACCGACAAACCTGACATGAGTTCCTCCAGGTTCCGCGCACTCATCAGGCGATCTACTGCGCGTCGAACTTGCACGTTTGCTGCAATGGCCCGCGCCTGGAGGACTCCGCGGCGGGCCAAACGAGCCAGCTCATTCAGTTCGTGAAGCCGAAGGTGCCGGGCAATGATCCACACACCGGCACCCACAACGATCATGGCTACCGCGTGGGAACGCGCGCCCGTATTCAAGAAGAGCATCGCACCGAGTGCGAACGCCACGCTCGCCGCGTACACCATCCCGGCCACCTGGCGTGCGGACAGACCGGCCCGGGCCAGATGGTGATGCACGTGGTCGCGATCCCGTTCGAACAGCGACTGCCCCCGCACGATTCGGCGAATGAGTGTTATCGTGGTGTCGAGAACGGGGACTCCGAACGCAAGGACGGGAACTCCGATCACCACCAGTGTCGGGCCTTTGGTGGAGCCCTCGACGGCCAGGCCCGCAAGCAAAAAGCCTACGACCAGGCTTCCCGAGTCACCCAGGTAGGCCTTGGCCGGCGGGAAGTTGAATGGCAGGAAACCCAGCAGGGCGCCTGCCAGCGCTGCCGTGACGAGTCCGATCGCCGGATGGCCCAGCGTTACCGACATGATGAAGATCGCCGCCGCGGCGAAAAAGGCTGACCCGGCGGCCACGCCATCGGCCCCGTCGAGCAGGTTGAACGCGTTGCTGATACCGAGCAGCCAGAACACCGTGATCGCGCAACTGGAGAAGGAATTGAGTTGCACGCTTGCGAGAGGGAATGAAACGAGCTGAACCCGAACGCCAAGAGCGAAAACTCCGAGCGCAATCAGGAACTGCACGGCGAATTTGGTCCACGCGGAGAGCGGCCGGATGTCGTCGACACTGCCAAGCAGGAGCATCGCGACCGCACCCATGGCAACGGCACCGAGCGATTCCGATGTGCCAAGGAGCGTCGCGCCCGTCGGGTCGAAGATCACACCCACCACCAGAAGCGAAACAGCTGACCCAAGTGCAAGCACCCAACCGCCAACACGAGGCACCGGCGGGTCTTGCGTATCGTCCATGGCCCCGACCCTCACTGCGACAACCATGA
>JBDGYW010000882.1:0-3151 GCA_039588935.1 Gemmatimonadota bacterium
TGATAGAGATGCCCGAGAGGCGATCGATCAGGCGATCGCAGAGTGCAAGCGGGATCATGGCGGTGTGGTGCACCGCGACCCGACCGTGGTGCAGCGGACTATTGCGCGAGACGACGGGTCCGAGCTCGAGGGAACTGTGGTCCTTGTGATGGACGATGATGGGTGGTGGGAGGAGCATGCCCGTGTGCACGAATGGCCCGATTTCACGAAAGCCCGAATGCGCGAGTTCGATGGCGAGGAAGGCTCCGAACCGTCTGATTCCGGATGAGTTCTCACTGTGTGAAATCAGCAGACCGCGACGAACTCGTGGAGCTTGCGAGGAGGAGGCCGTGAACAGAGGAAGGCCCATTGTCTGAGTTGTTTACTGATAGCGAGATAGAGCAAATAAGAGTGCAGGCTCAGAATGCGGGGTTGGACGCAATCGCCTGCCCCCGCGATGGGACGCGCCTCATCTGTGAACTGCAGACGTACCAGTTGGTTGAACGAGGGAAGCAGGGGAGAGGTGTGAAGATGGAGAACTTCAGGGATGTTCATAGCATCGCCGTGGAGTGCCCTACGTGCGGTGCTCAGGCTGGGCATGTATCGGTCCTCCGGCACTGAGCGATCACGGATCATGAGAGCCGTTAGGGCATTTACGGACGTGAGAGGGTGACCGAGGCCCGCCGGCGGGGAGTGGGGAGACAGCTTATGCGCAAGGTCGGTAGGCAGCCCGGACCATGTCTTCTCTCGGCCGAGCAAATGGAGGTTTTATGACTGGTCCCATGGGTGGTGAGAAGAAACACGACCTCCGCGTTGCACGCAACGTGCTTGGTGGTGAGGTCCAGTACCGCCGTGACAAGCTCTGGAAGATCTTCTCATGGACCAGTAGCCTACTGGTCGCGATGATTGCCGGCGAAGCGACGGTTTCGGCGAGCGACACGTTAAACCTGCCGTTCTGGCCAATGGGAGTTGCGGCTCTTGTCGCTGTCGCTGTGCTAATGGTCTATTCGCTGGGCTGGATTGGGCAGAATCTTAAGATCCAGTCTCAGGCTGAGCGCGAAATCGAGGCAATTGATGGCGATCTTGGAATCCCGGTGATCAAGCCAAAGCTGCCAGTCTTCGGATACAGGCTCACAATTGTCCTGCTGGCCCTCACAGCGGCCGGTGGCTTGCTGCTTACAGTGCAGTATTGATCCGGGCTGCCCCACCAGCGGACTCGCTGCCGATCGCGTGCCGCCGGACTCCTCTACAAATGTCCCAATTCCGCATGTCGCTGCCCCGAAAACGCACTGGCGGTGAAAGCAACCACGTGTAGGTTGGCATCATGAGAGCAACGTTCGAGGTAGACAACCACGCCCTATGAACAGGTACCCTGCGGCTCGTCAAGGACCTTTCGGACCAGCATCAAGAATTCGGACAGCGTCCACGGCTTGAATAGGCAGGATACCGAAGGGTCCAAAGCTATGCTCGAGCGCATGTCGTCAGATGGGCAGCCGGTCGTGAAGATGAACTTCGTGTCGCTGCATTCCTGCCGAATCAATTGGAACAGACGCGGTCCTGACATCCTCGGCATCATCACGTCGGTGACAACGAGCGCTATATCATGCTCACGAGCTCGAAACAGCTCCAACCCCTCGTCCCCGTCGGCTGCCTCGAGTACAGTGTATCCGTACTGCTCCAACACGCGTGCCACTGCACGGCGAATCGGGTTCTCGTCCTCGACTATGAGTATCGTCTCGGTTCCTTGTGGCAGGTCCAATCTCTCGGCGGGCGCACTGTCACGCTTCACGCGTTCGTGCGTGAGCGGGAAATAGAGTTTCACCGTCGTCCCTTCGCCGATCTGACTCTCGACGTCGATAAAACCCCGTTGCCTCTTCATGAAACCATACACAACGGACATGCCGAGTCCCGTTCCCTTGCCGACAGATTTGGTCGTGAAGAAGGGGTCAAAGATATGCTCCCTGGTGTGGTCGTCCATGCCCGTGCCGTTGTCGGCGATCGATATACAGACATATTCACCAACATCGCCCCAGCCAAAACTCGCGCGGTGCTTCTCATCGAGCGTTTCGAGTCGTGTCTGGAACCTGAGTATACCGGCGCTCCCCATCGCGTCTCTTGCATTTGTAACGAGATTGAGCAAGATCTGCTCCAGTGCACCGCGGTCCGCGTGGATGTTCGGAAGCGAGTCGTCGAATGCGCGTTGCACTTCGATGCCATCGGGTAGCAGGCTGCAAACGGACGGTATCAACTCGCCGACCACTTCGCCTGGGTCCAGAGGCTCGGGGGTCAAAGCTCCCTGCCCCCAGACGCTCATCAGCTGCTTAATTATGGCTCGTCCCCTTAGAGCCGCGGCTGTCAGTTCACGCAGCTCGGTATCGTCGTCCGACGCGCCGCCCGAAAATGAACTAGAGATGAGTTCGGCGTTGGCAGTGATCACCGTCAGGATGTTGTTGAAGTCATGCGCGATGCCTCCCGTCAACCTGCCCACCGCCTCCATGGTCTGGGCCTGCCTGAGCCGGGCTTCTATATCGCGTATGGTTTGCTCAACCCGGCGCCGCTCGGTGAGATCTTCGCAGCTGGTGACCACCGCAAGCGGGTGCCCACTCGCGTCCCGCATGACGTTGGATATCAGGCGTACAGGAAACAAGCTGCCGTCTTTGCATGCGTTTGTCGTCTCGCGCTCCCAGATCTGCAGCTGGTCCAGTTTCTCGTAGGTGAGTGGACGGCGACTCTCCGGCGGTGCGAAAACGCTGATGTTCTGTCCGATCAACTCCTCGACGCTGTAGCCGTGCATCCTAGCGTCTGCCGGGTTGGAGTACAGAATGGTGCCGTTGACGTCCGCGACCGTGAAGCCGAGCCGCATGCGATCCAGAGCGACCTCGAGTCCTTGCACGGCCTGTTGCTGCTCTGACGGTTCCTGGAGTGGTTTCATATCGGGTTCTACTTGTGCTCCCACGGTGTGACCGGTGACGAACATTCTTCGAAGCCGCGAATGTTACTCAACCAGCCGTTATCAATCTGTGACATGTGACACACACACGCTGGAATCCTGGGAGTAAGTCCGGACAAATGTCCCAATTCCGCATGTCGCTGCCCCGAAAAACTCACTAGCAGGGAAGAGGACTGGGTGTAGGTGGGGTGGCGAGACGCACCCGCATGGATGTCACATTCA
>JBDGYW010000883.1:0-3149 GCA_039588935.1 Gemmatimonadota bacterium
CCCTCCCACCTATTGCATCTCCCCATCCCCCATGGTATTAATTCAGTCGTATGAAGAAAGTCAAACGTATGAATGATCGAGCGGACACTGCCCATGCGCTGGTGACAGCCGCCGTTGAACTCTTCAGTCGCCACGGCTACGACGGAACCTCAGTGCGAGCGATAACCGCGCATGCTGGTGCCAACCTCGGAGCAATCACGTACCATTTCGGGTCCAAGGAAGCGCTTTACGAGGCTGTTCTCGCTTTGGTGACCGAACCGATCAGAAGGTTGACTGCTGAGGCAGCGAAGGGTGCCGGTACTCCACTGCTCCGCGTGGAGCGCATTGTGAGGGTCTTCTTCCAATACCTCAGCGAACATCCCGAATTCCCCAATCTGATTTCCCACCAGCTTGCCGGATCCCGCCCGCTGCCTGCGCCGGCGCGTGACACGTTGCAGCAGAACTTGCGGACGTTGACTGCCTTGATCGCGGAAGGTCAAAAAGACGGATCGATCCGCAGTGGCAATCCGCGCGACCTGGCACTTAGCGTGGCGTCCCAGCCAATGTGGCTCACCCTCGCTCGCCGAGCGCTGCTGGAGGGAGCCGGCCTAGACCAGGACGATCCCGGCACACACGAACAGATCGTGGAGAGCGTCGTTCAATTCGTGCGGGCAGGCTTGAGACAGCACCAGGAAGGACAATGATGAATTTCGTCGAATTCTCACCCAAAAGAGCGGGCCCAGTGAGCCTGATCGCCGTGGCCCTTGCCGCTTCTTGGGTGTCTCCGCTCGGCGGTCAGGAAGCCGAACCGCAAGGTAAGCTAACGCTGGCTTCTGCCGTGGCCCATGCTCTGGAGCACCACCCCGCAGCTGTCGCCGCAGATGCTGGCGTCGCAGTGGCAACGGCGGCAGTCGGAGAGATCTCTGCGCTGCGACTCCCGCAAGTGCGGTTCGAAGCCTCGGCAACGCGGTACCAAGAACCAATGATTGTTGCGCCGTTGCACGCACTCGATATAACCAGGGCTCCGGACTTCGACCGCACCCTACTTCGTGGTACGGCATCTGTCGCATACACCCTGTTCGACGGCGGTGTCCGCGGCTCGCGGGTGCAGGGTGCTCGGGCTGAGCTTGATGCGGCAGAATCCATGAGGGAGTCGGCCCAAGCATCACTCATCGCGATGGTGACGCAGACCTACCTGCAGGTCCTCACGGCCGGCGACGTCCTCGCCGCGCATGACACTAGGCTCTCTGCCTTGGCGGCGGAACGCGATCGGACCGGCAAACTCTTCGCCGAAGGAACGGCTGCGCGCGTCGCGGTATTGCGAGCCGAGGCTGCAATCGCGCAGGCCCAAGCCGAGCGTGTTGCTACCGCGGCGGCTCTCGAGGTTGCCGAACAGAATCTCGCGCGGCAAACTGGAGTGGGACCAGATGAAGCCGCGGCTGAAAGGCTCGTCCCAATCCAGCTCCAGCACGAGACAATGGCGATCAACCGGGATGCTCTGCTCGAGCAGGCCACGACCTCGAACCCCGAGCTGCAGCGTGCCCGGGAAAAGCGCGAGGTGGCGTTGTCCTCGAAAAGAGCGGCGGCGGCCATGTGGCTTCCAAACATCAGTCTCTTCGGCGGATACCTAGGCTTCGGCAGTGGGGGTGGCGATCTCGTTACCGAATGGCAGGGAGGCGCAAAGGTCTCCTACCCAATCTTCACCGGTGGGGCTCGTTCGAAGGCAAGCGCTCGCGCCGGCGCGCTGGTCGAGCTCGCACGTCAGGATATGCGTCAGATTGAGATCACCGTCCAAAACGGCGTAGACCGAGGCCTCAGTGCAGTTCGGGAATCCAGGGCTCGCTTCGAGGCGGTCGAACAGGCGGTCACCCATCTAACAGAAGTGGCTCGCATCGAAAGCTTGGCTCTGGAAACCGGTGCCGGAACACAGACGGAGTATCTCAGGTCAGAGGCTGAACTGCTTCGCGCCAAAGCAACACTCATAGATGCCCGAAACACAGAAATCGCGGCCAGGGTCGAGCTGGCCCGTATCGTCGGCCAGTTGAACCCGACTTGGATCGATCGTGAACTGGAGAACACCCCATGAGCAAGAAGCAGCGAATCATCTTGGGTGCAGCGTTGCTGATCGTCGTGATTGTCTTCCTGGCAGCTACCGTGCTCAACGACGGGAGCAGCGACAATGTGATTCTGGCTTCGGGCACAGTCGAGGCCTCCGAGGCCGACCTCGGGTTCCAAATCCCCGGACGCATCGAGTCCATCACCGTACGTGAGGGAGACGCGGTCGACAGCTCGGCTGTGCTGGCATCGCTTGATCGTACCGAGCTGAACGCCCGCCGCGAAGCTGCGTCGGCTTCGGTAGAAGCCGCACGTGCCGCACTGACCGAGGTTCAATCAGGGTTCCGCACTGAGGAGATCGCTCAAGGTCGAGCGGCATTGCGTGCGGCAGTAGATCGGTTGGCGAACGCTAGGCGTGATCTGGAGCGCACGGAACGCCTCTTCGAGGGTGGAGCCGTCAGTCGCCAGGCGCTCGACCACCAGGAGACCGCGTTCCAAACGGCCGAGGCCGAGCAAGAAAGCGCCGCAGAACGGCTGCAGATTCTCGAGACCGGGCCACGAGCCGAGCGTATCGCCGTCCGGCGCGCACAATTGCTGGGGGCCGAGGCCCAAGTGCGGCAGATCGAAGCGGCACTTGATAACGCCGTGGTACGCGCACCGTTCGCCGGAACGGTATCCGTGAAGCACCGACAACCAGGAGAAATCGTTCAGCCCGGGCTCCCCGTGCTATCGATATTAAACCCAGACGACCGCTGGGTGCGGATCTACATCCGTGAGGATGAAATCGGGCGTATCTCCATCGGTCAGGAAGCAACCATCACCGCAGACTCCTACCCTGAACGGACTTACACCGGCACCGTGGTCTTTCTTTCGAGTGAAGCGGAATTCACGCCACGCAACGTCCAGACAACCGAAGAGCGTGTCAAGTTGGTCTACCGAGTGAAGGTGCAGGTGACCCACGACCCGACGTTTGACCTGAAGCCGGGCCTCGCCGCGGACGTGCGCATCGAGGCCGCAAGCGAGTGATAGCTCTTTCCCGGTTGACCAGAGACTTTCGCTCGACACGCGCCGTGGACGGTCTGAGCCTCGAAGTGGCCAGGGGAGAACTATTCGGG
>JBDGYW010000884.1:0-3146 GCA_039588935.1 Gemmatimonadota bacterium
CCCCTACCCGTTCGGATGGTGCCAACGCGACCTTCAAACTCCTTATAAGCGGCAAGCAGCACACCCCAGAAGTAGGTCATCCACGGCAGCACATCGTGGGTGCCGTCGTGCCACCCGCTGGAGCTTAACTCAAGCGTCTCGTAGTAACTCTCCCTCGTCTGTTCGAAGATGCGCTCCAAGCTGATGTAGCGCCCGACTTCGTAACCGAAGTGGTAGAGCAACTGGAGGGTCAGCAGCCGCGCCATCCGACCATTGCCGTCACGGAACGGGTGCACGCAGAGGAAGTCCAGGACTGCTAACGGGATCACGACCAGCGGCTCGCGCTCGCGGTCGTTAGCGCCTTGATACAGCTCGACGAGTGCGTTCATCGCACCCGGTGTGGCGACCGGCGACACCGGTGTGAATCGGACTCGGTGAACGGTGCCGTCCGGGTTGCGTTCCACGATCTCGTTTTGTGTAGCCTTCCAGTGTCCGCCTTCACCGGGGAGATACCGGTACAGCATGGAGTGCAGCTGCAGTATGACGTTGACGGAGAAGGCCATGTCGCGATGCGACTCGTGAATCAAGTTGAGCGCGTCACGGTAGCCTGCGATTTCCTGCTCGGATCGATTCTGCGGCGCTGTCGGTCGCAGCACTAACTGCTCCAACCGCTGCCGCGGCGCAGTCACTCCCTCCAGACGGTTGGACGATTCCGTGGACTCGATGACGGCCGCCTCAACCAATGCCTCGAGGACCTCCGGTGCCTGTTCCCTGAAGAGAGCTTGCTTGCCCCGATACTCCCCCAGTGCGTTGAGCGTCGACGCGTGGCTGCCGGTGAGCCTAATCCCTTCTAAATGTTGAACTTGGAGTGATTGCACGCCGCTGAGCACAGCTCCCGAATAGTGTAATGAAGGCGACTAAAGATGGTAATAATATGCTATCATTACCACCTTTTAGTCAAGCCATCACCATATTTCGGCGTGTGCCTGGCTGGGACGCTGCCGTAGAAACAGGGTAGTCAGGAGCGCTTAATACCCCATTCATGGCCGTAACTACCTAGTTCTCCGACAGCAGGTCGCCTGTCAAGGCCAAGATCTCCTCGATATCCGCGTCGGCGAACACCCCACGGATGCCCCGGGGATGGATCTGTGTGAAGGGCAGATCCACTAGGTGGCGCTTCTCGAGCCGTCCGGTCTGGAGTAGGAAGGTCCTGAGCGTCTGGAGGAACCGGATCTGGAGCGCCGAGTAGTCGTTGTGCTCGGCGATAAAGGCATCGAACGCGCGGGTCACCTCGGTACTCCAGCTCTCGAGCTGCTCCAAGCCGAGTATGTGTTGCATGAACTGCAGAAAGCTCGCGCGGCGGTTGTCGTAGGCGCGGCGCAGCAGGGCTTCTGTGACATAGGGGTCCTGCTTGGCCAGCAATTGCGCTAACTCCTCTAGCTCCGCGTCAGCGACAGGTTCGCCAAGCTGGATCCGTTGCAGCACCGGATTCTCGGCGACCAGTGTCCGCACGTACGACTCCACCTTCTCCCGATAGGCCGACCGTGACATGCGCTCGTTCTGCGGGCCGAACTGAATGGTCTCCTTAACCGTGACTAGATCCTTGAGATCCAGTTTCATCATCGGATCGGACTTCCGCTGGCGGAACTTCATGAGCGGCCCAAGCCGTTCCACCAACTCAGCCATCCGATCGTGATCCGCCACTGCCCACCAGGATGCGGTTTGAACGTTCTCGATGAGATCACTTTCCTTGGCTACCACGTTCACGCTGAGCGGCAACTCACTCACCTGGCTCACGATGGAATCCCTAAGCGCCTCCACTGTCTCCTTTTGCTGTGCCAACAGGGCAGTGCCGAGCTCGGTTACGTCAATCTCGAAGCGCATTGCCTTGAACTCGGCGTCCGTGCGCGTTCTGAGCACTGGGGCAATGCTCGATCGGAGGAAGCCCAAGTCTTTGTCGCTGAGGTGCTGCCAAAAGCTGTCGGGACGGACCCGTGCCAGATCGCCGGCCGCTTCGTTCACGATGACGTTGTTGGCTGGTAGTGCGTCCAGATCGGCCTGCAGGTCTGCCTTCACTGCCTCGACTACGTCAGTCGCACCCGCGGCAAGTGCCGCCTCCAGCTTGTCCAGTCGGGCCTTGAACAGGCGCACCGGCACCGGCACTTGTGTACCCGGCTCTCTCCCGGGCGGGTGCATCTCGAAGTACTCGAAGTTGCCCCAGCAATCGATGATCAGAAACTTGTACTTCTCTCGGCACCACGCCTTGCGTTGGGCTTCATCAGCATCCAGCACCCGCGTACCGCGACCGATCATCTGCCAGAACTTGACGTAAGAGTACACTGGCTTAGCGAACACCAAATTGACGACTTCACGCACGTCCACCCCGGTGTCCAGCATGTCTACGGAGATCGCCACGCGCGGCATGTCTTGAGTCTTGAACCGATCCAGCAACCCCCCTTTGCCGTACACAAAGCGGTCATCCGATACCAACACGCGGGCGAGTTTGCCTTTGTGTTCCGGATACATCTGGTTGAACAGGTCCTGGATGCGCCGCGCGTGCGCCATCGACACCGCGAAGATGATTGACTTGCCGGGTAACACACCGTCGCCGTCTTTGATGCACTCCTCCATGAACTCGCGCACAACGATGGCATTGGTACCGGAATTGGTGACCTTGTACTCCAGGTCAGTGCCTTCGAAATCGATGTCCTCGAGTTCCTTGCCTTCCCCCAACAGCTGCAGCTGCTCATCTGCCGGCAGCGTCTTACCCTTGATGCCTGCGAGCTGGAACTTCGAGCGCACGTTCAGCACCTCGAAGTCGCAGAGATAGGGTGGGTCGTGGCTCACCGCCTCATCGTAGGCATAAAGGAAGGTCGGCTCACCCGGTGGGCAGTCGAACAGGTTGAACGTGTCGTGATCCACGTGATCTCGCGGTGTTGCCGTGAGCCCGAGCTTCAAGCCGTAGAAGTAGTCCACCACTTGCTTGTAGACGTTGTAGATGCTGCGGTGACTCTCGTCCGCCACCACAAGATCGAAGAAGAACGGTGAGATCCAGCTCTGCGGTGTGGTGCCGGCCTGGATCAGATTGAGCATCGTGGGATAGGTGGTCACGTAGATGCGGCGGTCCTTGACGAACGGCTGACCAGGCTGTTCGGGCCAGCGCGGCT
>JBDGYW010000885.1:0-3143 GCA_039588935.1 Gemmatimonadota bacterium
AGCGTGGACTCGTACGTCCTCACGAAGATTCGATTCAGGCTGCATGATGATTGTGAGGGAGGCTGTATGACCTGAGATGACTTCTACGTCCGAGAATATGACTATGGCGAGATCAGGGAAGCTGGCACGAACAACATAGTCCCGGGCCGGTGGCAGAAACGGGACATGGAAGGTGCCGTTCGTGTCGGTCACCGTCGCGCGTTCCTTGATCCCAAGGCTGCTGCTGGAGATGGCGACAGTCACTCCGGCGAGCGGTAAACCATCCATACCTGTCACGACACCCCGGAGAGTTCCGGTCGATTGAGCATGCGTGACTGAGGGGACAGCGAGGAGGAGGCAGGCCAGAATCGCGGCGAATGGAGGCGATCGCTGGAGTCTGCTCATGTGAACCCTCGGGCGGCGAGGTGATCGGCTTCTTGTCTTAAGTGTACGCCAGGAAACGCCCAGGGAGGGACAAATCTCAGCGACAACCTGGCTCACTCAAAATACTGATTGGACTTGACTTGTCGGCTGGCGAAGGGACAATTGGCAGCGAGAGGAGCCGAATGCCCCACCTCAGCCCCCAGACTTTGACCCGTGGTGAACAAAGAGCGATTCTTCGCGCCACGGCCCGAAACCGCCGGGATCACCTCATCTACTCTCTGGCGCTCGGAACGGGGCTGCGTCTGGCCGAGATTGTGGGTCTGAACGTCGGCGATGTTTACGGCCAAGGCGGAAAGCCCAAGGGCCGCCTCCGGCTGCGGCCTGAGATCGCCAAGGGTGGCCGAAGCGGCGACGTGTTTCTACCAGACGCCCTGATGGTCAAACTCCGGAAGTTCTGGCGACATAAGGCCACCAGGCGCGAGGAACTGCGCCCCGAGGACCCGCTCTTCTGCTCGCAGTCCCGTCGGCGCATCTCGCCTCGCCGGGTCCAGTTCGCCTTCCGGACATGGCAGATGAAGGCTGGCTTTGACCGGCTCTACCCCTTTCATTCGCTTCGTCACACGGCGATAACTTCAGTGTATCGCCAATCGAGGGACCTCTACCTCGCTCAGAGATTCGCCCGGCACGTCTCGCCGCTGACGACGACCGTCTATACGCATCCGTCCGACGAGGAGCTCTGGCAGGGGATTCGGGACCTGACCTGCTGACCAAGAGACCGTTCTCCGAACGAGCACCGCGGATATAGGAAGAGCCCGGCAGCATACCGTCCGCCGGGCTCTTTGTAGTGGAGGGAAACAGTTCCCCGGCGTCCGAGAACGCGACGCCTGCGTGCCAAGCTAGGTGGTCTGGGCTGAAAAGATCAACGGACTCAGGGAAGACTTACCTCATAGCATGTCGCAACCCGTCTACCGTGGCAAGTACGATTGAAGCGGGTTCTTGATGCGCTGCCGCAGGCCACCAGCGACCTCCCCGAACGACGACTTTCGACGTGAGGCACCCTCTACCCTGTTCGTGGGATATGCTGAACCATAATCGTGGGGCTTCTGGTCTGCCTCTTTGTCCCACGTTGCGGAGGTCAACGTCAGGTGCGGAAGACGCCGGATGGCGCGCGCATTTTCAACGACAGCCTGGAGCGCTGTGTTGCGCATCCCACCTTCTTCGATCGGTTCTTCGAAACTTTTCTAGCCTCCTCGGATGAGGTTCGCGAGAGGTTCAAGAACACCAATTTCGACAGGCAGAACCAAATGCTCAAAGCATCCCTCTACTACATCATGCTCGCTTCACGCGGTGACCGCGCCGCGCACGCTCAACTGGAGCCGGTCGCGGAGCGCCACAGCAGGAAGCAGTTGAACATTCGCCCCGGGCTTTATGGGCTCTGGCTTGATTGCCTCGTGCAAACAGTCAAGGAATGCGATCCACGGTTCAGCCCGGAGGTCGAGCACGCATGGCGGGCAACGATGGAATGGGGCATTCGTTTCATGATGAACCGGTACTAGGTCGGCTACGCCACTTCCCCGCAGACCACGGTCCGCTTCACCCTGAACAAGCGCTGCCTCACCGCGCGCTCTCCCATGCCGTCGCACCAGCTGCAGCGGCCCGTGCCCTCGCAGAACGGGCAGGCCGTGGAGTCTCCCTCCATTGCACTTCCCCACGTCCCTCGGCTCTTCTATTATGCGCCTGCGGGAAGACTCGCGACACGATTTGCGGAGAAGGATCGCCCAAAGCGTGAGTCCACTGACGACGATGTACACGCATCCGAGTGATCAAGAGCTGTATCCAGGGGTCAGAGACCTGCCGTGCTAGAATCCGACCATGCTCGGTAACCGTAGGAGGTGCTGGTAATGGAAGTAGGGAAAATCAAGAGGCTGACAGGCCGCGGGTTTGGCTTTATCGCGGCCAGTGACGGGACTGAAGTGTTCTTTCACCGTAGCGAGTGCCAGTCGGTGGAGTTCGATTCCCTGAACGAAGGACAGGAGGTCTCCTTCGACCGCGAGTCTGACGCCAAGGGTCCTCGAGCGCGCAACGTCCGCCTGAACAAGCCCGCCTAGGTTCAGCGCGCCGGCTGTTTCGCGAGGTATGTTTCGCCGCTGACGACCACCGTCTATACGCATCCATCCGACAAAGAGACCTGGCAGGCGATTCGGGATCTACGCTGCTGATCTGAAGCCCCTCCCCCGAAGCAGTGCCCTGGAACATGGAAGAGCCCGGCAGCATACCGACCGCCGGACTCTCTGTGGAGGGGACCACTTCCCCGGCGTCCGAAGACGCAAAGCCTGCGTGCCGAGATAGGTGGTCTGGGCCATAAATGTCAACAGGCTCGGGGAAATCTACCTGTATTATATCTCACACTGCCCACCAAAGCAAGCTCCATCGATGCAAGCATGCTGTAGCGGAGATGACACCAACCTACTCGGCTCGGGCCATCGATGGCAGCTTCCCCTGGCCCTGGCACAGCTCACACTTCCCGGAGCCGTCGCAGACGCCGCAAGCTACGGTCCGCCGCGATCTGAACCAGCGCTTCCGAACCTCGCGCTCTCCCCTGCCATCGCACCTGCTGCAACGACCCGTGCCCTTACAGAAGGGGCAGGCCTTGGGATCTCCCTCCAAGGTAGTTCCTCACGTCCCTCGGCTCTATTATGCGCCTGCGGAAGGCTTAGCGACACAATGGTCGCGATAAGGTTGGAAGGAACGTGAGTTCGCTGACGACGACGGCTTATACG
>JBDGYW010000886.1:0-3451 GCA_039588935.1 Gemmatimonadota bacterium
TGACCTCGACATCAGGGGCAACGGCTTGGCGGAGGTGACGTGCTACGGGAAGGACAGGAAGATCTGGGACAAGCCGAGCCCGATCATGCTGAGTAGCAGCCCCGGTGAGGATATAGACCGGCGGTTCGACGTGAAGAGCGAAAATGCCTCGATTCGCGTCCGGACCAACGGCGTGAATCAGTATTTCGACCTGACTAAGGTCCTGCCGTACTGGGATAGGTGGCTGGGAGGGAGGTAATGGTTACCTCTCCCCCACTGTGCTTTGCTGTGCCAGGCCGTGCCGCGCCTCGCTACGCTTTGCAACGCCTTGCGATGCGCTGACATTAAATATACCACCACGCATAGCTCAAGGCAAACTTATGGGAAAACTGATTACCTGCATTCTGCTATTTGCCTTACCAGCGCTCTGCCAGGTGGGGCACCTCGCTAACCAGGTCCGCCGCGCCGGCGACGATGGTGCCAGGCCGACGGCAGAGGCGCTCGAGGAGCTACAGCGGCAGATCGTCGACATCAACCGGTCGCTCGACGCCCTGGACGCCAGCCTCAGCGCTGACACGGTCCCCACGAGCGGCATCCCTAACGTCTCCATCACCACGGCAAATGCTACTTACGATGTTCTCACCGATAACGGGAGCATCAAAGTCAAGGTCGAGGCGACGTTGACGCTGCCAACGCCGCGGTACGACCTGGACCGCGTGTACGTCATCGTTGAGATTCCCGGGCCCGGCGACCCGACGCCCCTGGATCCGACCGGTGGCCCGCTGGTGGACGCAGGTGAATTTCCGATATCGCCAACGTCCACCACTGAGGTTCTGACCTTCTTCCTGGATCCGCCCACCGTACAGGAGGGCTGGCGGATCTACGCGATCTCGGGCTCAACCGAGTACCGGAACCCACTGCGGCTGTCGGCGTCGACATTCCCGACGCCGAACTACCTGCTGACTGTCGACCCGATCCCGGAGGGTGGATCCGGTACTGAGTGGGTGAGCAACGTGACCAGCTTCACCGCTACCGTGGAGTACGCGATCGACCAGGTTGGGGCTCTCGTCTGGCGGGTGTACGGCACCTACGCTGTGCCCGCGGATGACAAGTTCTACGGCGTCCGCATCGTCGGTCGGTACGGCAGTGACGACATCCAGCTTGACCGGGAGCCGCGGCAGTCTACGGCCTACATTTCACCATGGCAGGCGGTCCCAGATACGCAGGAGATCTGGACCATCTTCGCCCAGTCAATTGGGCCGAACAGCCGGTTGAACACCATCGTCCCTGGCACGACGCCCTCGCAGAACGTCACCATCGAGGACCAAGCCGGTCTGGGCGGCCTGCGGCTCAACCGGATCGACTCGACCACGTTCGATACCTCCGAGTTCGAGATCACCGGCGGCAACATCTTCGCCATGAAGTACATCACCGCCGACAAGATCGTCACCGGAACGCTGAAGGTTGGCGGCGGCGGAAGCAAGCCGGGGCAGCTTGGCGTGTTCGACGCTGTCGGCTCCCTGATCGGTTGGATAGGGGAACAGGGCGCGTACTACGGCGGCTGGATGAAGCAGTTGTGGGTTGGGGGGACGGATCCGACGAACGCGCCGTTCTATGTGGACGCTGGGGCGAACGTGGTGCTGTCGAACGTCGGGGCTTATGAGCCGTCGATCTCGCTGGCGGGAACGAACTTTGATGTGGACATCAATTCGACCGATGGGATTAAGGTGGGAATTGATGGAGGAACCTACATTGACACCGAGGCCAAGCTAGACGCTGATTCACTCACGGTCAAAGAGACAGCATCTACTTACCCGATTGCTGCGGTTCGCAAAGATAGAGTATCAGTCGTTAGTGGCCTGGACACGGGGCTCATGGGCGCGTTTATGGACATTGCGGGGACCCAGGATTCTGGGCGACTCTGGGTTAGCGAGGGGTTATTTGGTGGCACCACGGCCATGATAGACGGCTGGCGGGGATCCATTGAGTTGGCGCAGCGTGCTTCCTATACTCCACCGGGAGCATTTGGGGCCATTCAAAACCAGTCGGGCGACCTCTACTGGTACAAGACCGGCACAGGGTGGCAGCAGATCAACGGCGTCGGGGGTGTGTCCAGCGTCACAGGCACCACCCCAATCGTAGCCTCCCCAACGACAGGGGCCGTGGTGGTTTCCTGTTCGACATGCGTGACAACCAACACTACCCAGACCATCAGCGGTTCAAAGACATTCAGCAGCTCCGTCAAGACCACTGCCCACTACGAGGTTGATGGGTTTCAGGTCATCAACGCCACGCGGGCATTCGTCGGCAGCGGTGGGGTTGCAACCGCGGGGGTGATTACGGCTACCGGCGGCTTCTTCGACGTTGACCCGTCCGTTGACAACACGTGGGATCAGGGAACGGCTTCGGTGCGGTGGCGGACGATCTTCGGCGAGACGGCGGACTTTGCCACAGGTTACAAGGGCCCGTCGGGAACCATTGGCACCTCGATTGCCTTGGTGTGCAATTCTGGCGATGCAGTGACGGCGGTGACCATCTCGGGTGGGATAGTCACCGCCATTACCTGCTCCACTCCTTAACTGGATGGGCCAAGCGGGATCTGCGCTAGCGCGAACCACTTCATCCACCAGTGCAGCCACAGAATCGCGGTGAACATCATAGAGGTGTCCTCCTTTCCCTGTAACTGTTACAAGCCCAGTGGGCCTAACATCCAGCCGATGCCAAGCCAGTTGAACATCGCTATGAGGTTCAGTAGGTCAGTTGGCGTGAGTACAAAGTTAAACATCATTACACCCCAATGATAACCCGCTTGCGCGCATGAGATCAAGGAGAAAAAGCCATGCCTGACCCGAAAAAATACATCGAAGAAGACCGCGACTACGCCCGACGCCAGGGCGACAAGCTGAACCTGAACGCTGAGGACCGCGCCCGTGTGGACCGCCAGCGCTGGGACCGCATGAACAAGGTCGGCGACGAGGTCGCCTTCCCTATGGCCGAGGGCCGCGGGGGCTACAGCCCCGCCGAGCAAGACGCCATCATGCGCGAGGCGGAGCTCAACCAGTCTATGACGCGGCCGGAGGAGTACCAGCAGAACTACCTGACCCCGGAGGAGGCAGACGCCATCCGCGGTACGCCGTGGGACCGCGCCAAGTTCTTTGATCCCAGAGGGGATCACGCCGGACCTGGCGCTCTCGGGTGACTACAGCAGGCATGTGGACGCCAGCCTCGGCGTGATGGACGAGGGTGTTCGTGGCGCGATCGACCCTGGTCGGATACGCACCAGTGAGGCCGCGCTCGAGGATATCCGGATGTCGCCGGAGGAAGAGGCCCGGATGGTGCAGGCCGCCGGAGCGACTGCCGGTAACCTGTGGCGTGCTCAGGTTGGCGACTACGAGCGCAGCGGCCGCGCCGCCGGGATGGACCCGCAGGGTATCGCCGCCATGAAAGAGCGCATGCTGCGCACCTCGTCTGC
>JBDGYW010000887.1:0-3140 GCA_039588935.1 Gemmatimonadota bacterium
GGTGAATTGGCGCGTCAGATCGCGCACGAAATCAAGAACCCTCTTACTCCGATACGCCTAGGTATGCAACACCTGAAACGTACGTACGGTGATCCGCGCGGCGATTTCGGTCACACGTTGGATCGGACCGCACAGCAGATTCTTGCTGAAATCGAACGACTGGATTCCATCGCACGTGCCTTCGCTCGATTCGGTGCACCTCTGGCGGAATCGGAACCTCTGTCGTCAGGCGATCTGGTTGCCATAGCGCGTGAGACAGCCGGACTCTACGCACTGGGTGGGGAGACAGCGGTGCTCGTGTGTGCAGCAGAGGCTGTGGTTGCGAAGGTGCGAAAAGACGAAGTCAAAGAAGTGCTCGTCAATCTCATTGAGAACGCGCGCGACGGAGGGGCGACTGAGGTGCGGGTGAATGTAGAAGGTGGTGCGGCCGGGTCCGCTAGGATCGCGGTTACCGACAATGGCAATGGAATACCGAAGGCCGATCTACCGCACGTGTTCGAGCCGCAATTCTCAACCACCACCAGTGGAACTGGGCTCGGATTGGCGATCTGCAAGCGGCTGGTCGAATCATGGGGTGGCGAAATCGAGCTGGCCAGCGAGATCGGGCAGGGCACTACTGTGAGAATCGTCCTGGCAGTTCATCAAAGGTCTGTCTGAGTTCTTCGCCCTAGAGACTCTGGCGGCTGCATCCACGAGGTCGGTCCCCGATGTAGCCCTTCGTGAAAATCAGCACCACGCCGGCATAGGTGTCGTTGTTGCCCGGAGGCTTGAACTCCATAACCGCACTGAAGCCCTTCCGTACTTCGACACAATCCACGTCTCCCGCATCGACATAAAATGTGAGTGGTGGTCTGAGGGCTTGCCCATCGAGTACATAGAGGACGTCGGCCTGAGCACCACGAATCACCAGTCGAGTGTCCTCATGACGTCCTTGGCTGCGTACTCCAGGCACGACTCCCTGTAGTGCATCGAGAATGTTGCCGCGCTTTGGTAGTTGTTCTGCGGTGACCAGTTGGGCACCTTGTTGGTGCTGCCAACGCCTACTTGGGTTTTCGGCCGTTACTTCGACTGACTCTAGTTCATAGGCTATCGGGGCAAGCTTGAAGTTGACTTCGACATTGGTGTCTGGCAGCACCGAGTAATAATCAGTCGTGATCGGGACAAAGCCGAGCAGCTGTGCTCTCAACCTGATCAGCCCCGGAACTACACTGTCGATTGAGTACCGTCCCTCTCCGTCGGTACCGACGGCAATTGTCGAACCCAGGACAGCTACCATCACGTCGGCCACTGGATCGCCAGAAATGGCGTCACTAACCTGGCCGGTTATCCGGCCGGTCTGTTGTGCGTAAGCCTCTTCATGGGCCGACCAAAGCACCAGAGCCGCGACCAGAGCGGCCCCCATGGCAAAGTGTCCGATACGATTGGGCATATTGTCCCCCCCGCATTGGCTTGGGAGATCCCGAGACTGGACGGAATGCCGAAATATACGCGTCGAGTCCGAAAACGTGCGAGTTCCAGGGCGCATACCATACAGCGGGGTCGGATCCACACTGCATGGTAAACCCGAATCAGTTTTGGGTTCCGCGTTCTGTTGTGGTGAGTCATATATGCCGCACTCGTTCTTACACTCGCTGTGAGTAACCCATCATCCGGCTTTGGGTGATCGACGGCTCGGTATTGGCTACCTTTCGCGTCACTTCTCGGAACGGCTTAGGGACCATTGATGGAAATCACACCCCAAGATCTGGCTCGGGCCACGTTTCCCGATGTGTTCACCGAATGCGAGTGCTCCGCTGTAGCTGTTGCTCCCGGACGAGTCAACCTGATCGGCGAACACACGGACTACAACAATGGTTTCGTGTTGCCGATGGCAATCAATGCCCATGTGGCGGTCGCTTTTTCGGCTCGGACGGACAACGCTGTGAGGGCGCATTCCGCAGTGTTTGAGGATACTTGGGAGGCTGCCATACACGAACTCACTGCGCCCGGTGGCACCGAGTGGTTCGACTACGTGGCTGCAGTCGCCTGGGCGATGTGCGACGCGGGGTCGCACATTTCCGGCATGGACATGGTGATCGCGGGAGACGTGCCTGTCGGAGCCGGCCTCGCCTCATCTGCGGCCCTGGAGATGGCTGTGGCACGCGCAATCTGTCATGTCTCATCCATCGAATGGGATCCGGTGCACATGGCAGCCATCTGCCAGCGTGCGGAGAACCGTTACGTTGGGGTGAACTGCGGAATCATGGATCAGTTCGCAGCATCAGTGTGCACCGCGGGCTCCGCGATGTTGCTCGACTGCCGGACGCTGGAGCATAGGGCTGTGCCGATACCCTCGGAAGCGGCTTTCGTAATCATGGATACGGGTATCCGGCGATCGCTCGTCTCCAGCGAATACAACGATCGTCGGGTGAGCTGCGAAGCGGCGGTCGCTGTGCTCGGCCAATACGACCCTGCAGTGCGCTCTTTGCGGGACGTTGATACATCTACACTCGATGCCGCTGCAGAAATGCTGGATGGAACACTGCACCGGAGAGCTTCGCACGTGGTGAACGAGATCAGACGGCCTGTACAGATGGCGGAATCACTCCGAGCCGGGAACCTCGATCTGGCAGGCAAGCTGATGGATGAGTCACACGCGAGCTTGAGAGATCTCTACGAAGTGTCGTGCGGTGAACTAGACTTCATGACCAACATCGCGAGAAACCACGGTGCATGTTTTGGAGCCAGGATGACAGGGGCCGGGTTCGGGGGGTGTGCGGTTGCCCTCGTTGCCAGTGATCGCGCGCATGAGTTCGTCTCGGATATCGCCGACCAATACTCAGCGGCATGTGCGGTGCAGAGTGCGTTGTACATCTGTAAGCCATCCGCCGGCGCGGCGATTGTCTGAGAAGAAGCCGCGACCCTTCCAACGCAGTGTTCAGGGCTATAGAATCATCATTCCCTAGAAGGCAAACCCCAAATGTGAAAGGAAGCGACAATGCTGCGCCGCATTGGGATGCTACTGGTTGTGTATGGTATCGCGTTGGCGAGTGTAATGCCGGCAGAGATTCTGGCGCAATCCGTGCCCATTCGCGGATTTCCTGCCGATGCGCTGGCCGAACGTGCGCGGCTCGAACAGATGTTGCGCGCTACTCCTGACA
>JBDGYW010000888.1:0-3139 GCA_039588935.1 Gemmatimonadota bacterium
CGCCACACTAGTGGACCTCACCGATGGAAATGTGGACCTCACCGATGGAAATGTGGACGTTAACGACGGTCATGTGAACCTCAACGTCGTCAGAATGAACGTCAACGTTTACGAGGTGGATGATTGCAACGCCGATGTGAACCTGTCGGTCGGTTGGGTTAACCGTGATCTCACAGATATGAAATGGCTTCTCGATCGCGTGCCGCTTCTCAGACCAGAATCTTAGCGGGCATTGTATCCCTACGAACAGGTCCATGGACAGGTTAACATAAACAGTCGATGAATCCGTTGGAGCAGGATGAAGAAAGACATTCAACCGAGCGACAAACGTCATAGGGCCTACCTGGAGATCCTCCGCGAGGAGCTGGTGCCGCCGCCGGGTCCGACGCACGCATGAGCGGCAGTCACTTGCCTGTGGTGATAACCTCAGGCAGCGGTAACCAGGGGATGAGGGGGACCGATAAGGAAATCATACGGATCATGCTTGGAAACCATCAAGGGATAGAGCGTCCACCTGTCATTCTACGACATAAATTGGTTAAGGATTAACCTCTGTCTGCAAAGAGATTCTTGGGGAGGTCTTCTCTATGAAATGGATCTGCACCGTTTGTAAGCATGTGCACGAAGGGGACGGTCCTCCGGATGTTTGCCCGGTCTGCGGCCAGGGCAAAGAGATGTTTGAAGAGGCTGAGGAGACACCCAACGAGGTAACGACAACGCCGGTGCCGAAAGCTGGTGAAGAGGGCGACGCCAAAGGCGGTGAGAGGGTGTCTCGCAAGTGGATTTGCACTGTCTGCGGGTATGTCCACCAGGGGGACGCACCGCCGGATAACTGCCCGGTGTGTACAAAACCTTGGTCCGTATTCATTCCCAACGTTGATGGTCCAGACGGACCTCGGATGCCCACTCCGGATCCCCAAGCGCCGGCCAAAGAGGCCTCAACAACGAGCGGCCAGAAATCGGACCGCTGGCGCTGTACTATCTGCAACTACATTCACGAAGGACCCGAGCCCCCGGGTGTGTGCCCTGTCTGCGGCGCCGGCAAGGAGGCTTTTGTGCCGGAGGTGGATAGTCCGGAGCACCACCACCGCGGGTTCGCCGGACTCATCGAGAAGCTCCACCTCCATCCGGTGGCGGCGCACTTCCCGAACGGTGCGCTCCCCTTGGCCTTTTTGGCGTGGTTCGTCTATCTGGTGTTGGGGGACAACTCCTTTGAACGCGCCAGCTTCTACTTGATGCTCGTGGCCACACTGGCGGTGCCGTTCACCGGTCTTTCCGGATGGTCCGACGCGAAACACCGATTCGGCACCACCACCACAGGGGTGTTTCCCGAAAAGAAACTCTGGAGCTTTGTGCTCGCCGGCGTCACCTTCGGCATGGCGGGATGGCGCCTTTCCTTGGGATGGGCCCATGTCCCGAACGGGGCTGAAATCGCTGTCTTCACGGTCCTACTGGTCGCCGCAACCGGCATCGCGGCCCGACTAGGCATGCTGGGCGGCAAGCTGGTGTTCGGTCACTGACCCGAACGGCGATTGTCTGCAGGAGAGTGGGGAGTCAATTCAGACAGCAGTGGTGTTGGCAGCGGACATCCAGCGCCTCGGCGGTGCCCTTCGCAGTGCCTGCGCGCCTCGCGAACCCAATACCCCACGATGCCTATCGCGTAGACCTGAGCGCTCGTCACCACTGTGAACGCTTTGTCAACTTAATGTGTGCTGGACGATCGGGACCCGGGCTGGATGTTCACGAAGACTTCGTCCAGGTGCCAAACGTCGCCGAGCCGACCATGACGACGTCGGAGGTTCCGAGCGTACTCGGGCCCGAACTTCCTACACCACTGCCTGATGGTCTCGTAGGTGACGAAGACTCCGCGCATCGCCAGGAGTTCCTCTACGTCGCGGAAGCTTAGGCAGAATCGGTGGTACAGCCGGACACCGTGACTGATGACCTGAGGAGGAAACCGGTAGCCATGATAGCAGTTCGTATTCGTTTTCATCGACGGAGTGTGAGGAGGGAGGGCTCAAGTTGACAATACCTGTCCAGAAGCCCATCAAACGTCTCACTAACCTAATTCCGCATCATCGCCACCACGCCCGAGAGTAAGAACGGTGACCTCGGGCGGTGTCCCGATTCTCAATGGAATGCCCCAGTAGTTTGTGCCGGGATTGATGTAGAGAATCGAGTCGTCTTGGCGGTGGGTCCCCATCGACAAATCCAGAAACATCCCCGCGATATTCCAGTTCCATTTTGGGATCGCGAGCTGGCCGTAGTGAGTGTGACCGCTCAGCGTGAGGTCTACTCCACGTTTCGCCAGTTCGGGCCAAAGCATCGGGTTGTGCGCGAGAGCGATCGTGGGCTCGCCAGCGGGGACATGTTGAAGCGTCCGCTCTATGTCGGGTGCTGCACCCGATCCGCCGCCGCGCTGCCACTCGTGCCCGGCGGGGTCACCCGTTCCGGCCAGCCACACCCGGTCTCCGTCGCGTTCGATCGGGACCGCGTCGTTCACCAGCACCGTCATTCCTGCTGCCGACATCCGTTGACGCACGGATTCCCAACCGGCGTAAACGTCATGGTTGCCCGGTATCGCAAACGTGCCGAGTGGAGCTTCAATGTCACCGAGCGCGCGAACCAAGTGCTCTACGTCCTGTGGAAAGTCGTCGACCTGATCGCCCGTGTAGACCACCATGTCGGACCGAGCATCACGAACCGCATCGGCTACTCGCGATAGAAAGCGCCGGGAAGTGTGCGGACCGACATGCAGGTCGGAGATCTGGACGATCCGCAGGCCGTCGAAGGCGGCGGGTAGACGGGGGAGTGCAACATCGAGGTGCTTTACGACCAACTTCCTGGTGCCGAAGTAGCCGATCACTGACGTAACCGCCAAGAACGCGCCAGCTCCCAGTACGATGGTTCTCCCAAACTCGCCACTCGAACCGAATGGCAAGCCAACGACCGCACCGACTGTCCCGGTTGCGGCCAGCAGTGGAGAGAACAGCATCGCATACCAGAACGGCCTGAGCACGAAGAGTCGAGTGAGCGTAGACGGGTACAGGGAATCGGTCAGGCCGCGGGCCAGGACGGATACCGGGATCGTGAACCATGCCAGCACAGCAAGCACCGTTACCCATCCGCCCGGAATCAT
>JBDGYW010000889.1:0-3135 GCA_039588935.1 Gemmatimonadota bacterium
GTCAGTTTTTCCAATATGTTACGCAGGCCCGCCGCGCTGAACTTGGACGCTCAGCCGGCGCAGGCCGCGTATTTGGTCAGTCGGATCCGGTCTCGCGGATTCAACATGGTCCTCCCGTCGAAGACGGCCGGGACCCCGACCGCGGTGGTCCCGGAAACTGCCAAAATCGATTAGAGCGCCCGCTCGGGCCAGTCGACAACACGGACCGGAGGCGGCGTCATTAAATTATCGCGAACACCTCACATCTGTCCAGACGTTGTCGCCAGGGCGCGGTTGAAAAATCACACCCCGGCGCTTTTTAATTTTGGTCCAGGACCGCCTTCAAATCAGAACACAGATGAAGCGTAAACCCTGATCCCCCGTCACACAACCGCTCATCCTACTAAATCGACCGTTCGTCGCAAAAAATTGGGCCGGACGCAGCGGCACGCCTAAACTTGGTGTTGAAAGTTCAGGTGCACCCACAACTTTTTTGCGAGGTACCCACTTATGAAAAGCGCTCAAATTATAAAGCTCGTTCTCGGCATGCTGGCCGTCGCGGTGTGCGCCCAGGGCGCCGCGATCGTCGAGGAGCAGGTCACATTCCCGATGCACGACGGCGTGGCACTTGAAGCCGCGCTGATTCGTCCCGATGACGTTGGTAAGCACGCCGCGATATTGGTACGCACACCCTACGGTCGCCAGCAACACCTGACGGAAGCCAGATTCTGGGCGGCGAATGGTTACGCTGTGCTGGTTCAGGACACACGGGGAAAGTTCGGGTCGGAGGGAGACTACGTGCCGTTTGCCCACGAGCACGACGACGGCATGGCCACGCTCGATTGGATCACCGGCCAGGACTGGAGCGACGGCAACATCGGAATGTTCGGATCATCCTATCTCGCTTTTTGCCAGCTCGTGTTGGCAAGCTCCGGTCATCCGGCGCTCAAGTCGATCATACCCATTTCAGGATGGCTCCAGGACGACGGTCCAATACGCACGGGTGGGGCGAATCACATCATGCTGAGCCTTCCGTGGATCCTACACGAAGAGTCGCAGACCAAGCGATCGATGGATGACTACGACCTCGAGGAGATGTTCGAGTTTCTGCCTCTCATCGACGTGTTCAAATCGGTGGGCCTGGACAGCAAGATCTGGAACGAAGATTTTGACTTTGAACATTTCAAGAATTACCACGCTGAAAATATCCGTATCCCCGCACTTCATATCAGCGGATGGAACGATTTCGTTTGCGGAACCGCGCTCGACGTCTACCGGCAAGCGCACGGAGGGCCCGCGGGGTCGCTGCAAAAGCTCATAGTCGGTCCGTGGGCTCACGACCAGTTCTGGACGACCTACACCGAGGTGGGAGACGAGGACTTCGGACCAGAGAGCGCCATGGGTCTCGAGCGTTTGATGAAGCTAGCGCTCGACTGGTTCGACATGACCCTCAAGAGACCGGCGGCCGTCTCCGAGTGGCCGGACGCGCGCGTATTCGTCATGGGCGCCAACCAGTGGAAAGACTACGACAGCTGGCCGCCCTCGCGAGTTCGTCACCGTAAGCTGTTTATCGGGAGCGTCCGGGGCGCCAACAGCGCCGCCGGGGACGGCACTCTCTCGGTCGATCCGCTGGTGCAGCCCGGTCACGACGCGTACGTGTTCGACCCCATGAGCCCGGTGCCGACGTACGGGGGCGCAAACTTCCACTTCTTAATGCACCTCGTCGGGGTGAAGGATCAACGGGAGATCGAGGCGCGCGACGATGTGCTCGTCTACACGTCGGCCCCACTCGAGGAGGATATGGAGCTCGCGGGACCGATTAGCGCGGTACTCCACGTGTCGACCGAGGGCAGGGATACCGACTTCACGGCGAAGCTGGTGGAAGTCAGACTCGACGGATACGCACGAATTATCGAGGAAGGGATCATCCGCGCGAGTTATCGAAACGGCACCGGTGAGCGGGAACTCCTGGAACCCGGCGAAGTTTATCGTGTGACTGTCGACCTGGGATCGACGGCGATTCTGATTGCGAAGGGACATCTCGTGCGCCTCGAGGTATCGAGCAGCAACTTCCCCAAGTACGATAGAAATCCGAACACCGGAGAGGATCCAATAAAGACCCGCGTTCTGAAAACGGTGACGCAGCGGGTCTACTATGGGGGAGAAACCCCGTCGCACGTGGTGTTGCCGGTCGTCGAACGCCAGGAACGCGTCACGAACAGGAGGTAAGATGATGACATGCAGAGTATTGGCTATCACAAGTGTGGTTCTGTTACTGGCCCCGTCCGTCCTGCTGGCCGGGGAATCACTGGATCGAGGGATCGAGTTGTTCGAAACAGGCGACCTCGCCGCAGCCGAGAAGAGTTTCAAAGACGCTCTCGAAGCAGACGGTGAGAATCACGCTGCGCTGTTCTATCTTGGCAGGATTGCGCTTGCGGACGAGGATATCGACGGCGCCATCGACCAACTCCGACAAGCAGTCAAGCTCAATGAGACCGATTCGGACTATCGGACGTGGCTCGGACGCGCCTACATCGCCAAGCTGCAGACGGTTTCGTTTTTCGAGAAAGGTGTGGTTGCTGGACGAGCGCTCGAGAATCTGAAAAAGGCCGTAGACCTGGATCCATCCAACATCGAGGCCAGAATCTCTCTCGGCGGGTACTATCTGAACGCCCCATCGATCGCCGGCGGCAGCACAAAGAAGGCGCGCGAACAGGCGGAAGAAGTGCTCAAGTACGATGCCGTAGAGGGAAACTCGATGCTGGCGAGAATCCATATTAAGAACGAAGAGTACGATCACGCCATCGAAAAATTGGACGTCTGCATCGAAGCGAAGCCTGATAATATAGAGTACCGCTACCACCTCGGGATGCTCTATCAACAGCTCGAGCGGTACGACGAGACGTTTGACGTCTTCGAACAGGTCCTCGAGATCGACCCCGACAATCGCGCGGCGCTGTACCAGATTGGACGGACGGCGGCATTCTCGGGCACGAACATCGATCGCGGCATCGAATGCCTCAGGGTGTACCTGGAAAAAGACGTCGAATCCGGTTACCCAGGCTACGACGGCGCGCATTGGCGACTGGGCATGCTGTTCGAGCACAGGGGCGACGTCGCCAGGGCCCGGACCGAATACGAGACAGCGGTGCGGCT
>JBDGYW010000890.1:0-3130 GCA_039588935.1 Gemmatimonadota bacterium
GACCGAGTCTGCGGCATCGTACACGGCACGACCTCCTAACCAGGGTCTTGGCGACCCTAGGGTGCGCCTTCCCCTAGGGTCGCCTCGTACGTGAGGAGCGAAGCATGTACGAATTTCAGCTTTTGCGGGGCGTCCACGACCAGGGTGGGCAAACGTACTACCCCGGCGAAATCTTTACGAGCGAGCAGGATCTTGCCGCTCGGTTCAACCTCCCGGGCTGCCCTGAGAGGGTGACGTTGCTTCGGGAGTTTGAGCCGCCTCCCGAAGAGACGCCGGCGCCCCCAAAGCCAACTGATCTTGATGCGATGACGGTGGCCGAACTGCGGGACCTGGCCGCCGCCGAGGGGATCGACGTGGAGCGGCTTGCTAAAAAGGCCGAGCTAGTGGAGCGGCTCCAGGCAGCACTGTCTTAGAAAGGCCGTCGTCAATGGCGTGGCGAGTCATAGAGCGCGAAGTGCGGGAAGTCGTCGAGACTTCATCCTCGCAGCCTATGGCACCGCACATCGCAGCCGCCAACGCCCTTACGGACAAAGTCTCTGCCGAGGACGACAACAGCGTTTTGAACGCGGCTTTGCTCAAGCAGATCGAGCTGTATCTTGCCGCGCACTTCTATGCCCTGAGGGACCCGCAATACCAGCAAGAAACGACGCTAAGGGCAGGCGCCAGGTATCAGGGTCAAACCGGCATGGGGCTTGATGCGACGTGGTGGGGACAGCAAGCCAAGGTGCTAGACGTGAGCGGCTACCTTGCCAGCCTGGACTCGGGGAAACGTGCGGTAGCCGGCATGGCGTGGCTGGGTCTGCCGCCGAGTGAGCAGACGGATTATGTGGATAGGGACTGATGCCCGCCAACCGTAGCCTTTACCAGAAAGCCGTCCTGTGGATGTACAACAGCGACGACGAGTACGGGGACCCGAAAGTCGACGCCAGCGTGGAGATCAGTTGTCGGTGGGAGAAACGTCGCAGTCAGTCCGTGGATGCGGAAGGTAACGCGATCGCCGTGGAAGCCGAGGTGATGGTGGACCGCGAGATCAAGGTCGACAGCATCCTGTGGAAGGGCGAGAAGAACGATTACGACGCCTCGACGGCGACGGATTACATGCAGGTGAAAGTGTACGACGAAGTGCCGGACGTGAAGAACCGTTTCGTGGAACGAATAGTCAAGTTGGCAAAGTGGGGCGACACGTTGCCCTCGTTGGCCTGATGGCAGTAGTCGAACGAGTACACGAAGTGCGGCGGGCCTTGGCTAAACGACTGGCCAAGGCACAGCGGGAGAACGGCACGGCCGCCGTGGTGGGCTACACGGCGGAATACGCGGTGTACGTCCACGAAAACCTGGAGGTTCACCACACGGTTGGGGAAGCGAAGTTTTTGGAAAAGCCCGCAAGGGAAAAGGGCCACGAGATAGGCAAGGTCGCCAGCCAAGCGTTACGCAGAGGACTCCCCTTGGAGATGGCGTTGTACATGGCGGGACTTCGGTTGCAGAGGGAATCACAACAACTTGTGCCCGTGGATACCGGCAACCTCAAGAACAGCGCATTCACCCGCATTGAAGGTGCCCGTGCCTTCAATCCGTTGGGGGACATGGCGTGAGCGGAAACCTGGACCACAGCCCCGATGACATCATTCGCAACCTCATCATCGACCTGGGCGACGGCACCGCCCCCGATGACGCGGCTGCGTGGCCCGTGTATTGCCGGAGAGAACCGGACACACCGGAGAACGTCATCACCGTCTATCAGGCGGCCAACGTGCTACAGGGCAAATTGCAGACGGGCGAGGCAGTGGAACACTACGGCGCGCAGGTGCGCGTGCGTGCCAAGGATTACTACACGGGCTGGGACAAGATACAGAACATTGCCGCCAGCCTTGACGGCGTGACGCCTCGCGAAGTGGAGGTCGGAGACGTGGCCGGCACGGGCAGTGCAACCTACACGGTGTACGCGGTGACCCGTCGAAGCGGGCCGACACACATACGAGATCCCAAGCAACCACACCAGTTGAACCTGTTTACCTTCAATACGATTGCGGCTATCCGGCAGTCCTCGTGACTGTAAAGGAGACACTCAATGGCGACACCTACCAACGTAACTCGCGGCACGCCGGCTGGCATTCCGTTAGAGGACGGGTTTTCCACCAAGCTGGCCATCGCCGGGTATCTGACCCTCAAGATTCAGGAGAAGACCGTTACGCCGCCCGGCATGGAAGGGGGCGATCCGATCCCCGTTACGACGATGCACAATACGACGTGGCGGACGTTCAGGGCTCGCGACCTGATTACCCTCACGCCCATTACGGTTGTCGCGGCGTATGACCCGGATGTCTACAGCGACGACCAAGTCCAATCGGTCATCAACCTGGAAACCAACATGACGCTGGAGTTCCCGGACGGGTCCGACTTGGACTTCTTTGGGTTTGTCCAGAACTGGATGCCTTCGGAAAACAGCGAGGGGGTTCAGCCCGAAGGCACCATGACGATCGTGCCGACGTGTTACGATCCGACGAACGACGTGGAAGCCGGCCCCGTGCTAACGGAGGTGGCCGGCACGTAATTCTTAGCCAAAGGAGCGAAGCATGAGTGACTTGGTGTTCGACCTTGAGCCCAAGGAAATCCCGGTTCGTGTGGGTGACCAGGACTTTGTGCTCAAGGAGGCCAGCGGCGAGGCTGCGGTGAGGTATCAAAACGCCTCGCTGGCCAGCATGACGATGGTCGACGGAAAGGTGAGCAAGGTAGCAGGCATGGCGAGCACCCAGCCGTTGCTGGTGTCGCTGTGCCTGTTTTCGCGCGGCGTGGACGGTATAGATCGGCCAGTGCCCGAAAAGACCGTCCGCGGCTGGCCGGCTCGTGTGCAACGCGATCTGTTTGCCAAGGCCAAGGAAATCAGCGAGCTGGAGGAAGGGGAAGACACGGTCGAGGCCCTGGAAAAACAGCGTGCGGAGATCGACCGTAAAATCGCAGCCCTCCAGGAGGACGCGGCAAAAAACGAGCCGAGCGATACGACCAATGGCTCTCCCTGATGAGCCATCGGCGTATCGACGGTCCCGTTGTTGACTTCATGCGGAGCATAACCCACCGGGAGTTCCGCACTTGGATAGCGTGGTTGGAGATTGATTGGAACCGCCCGAATCCC
>JBDGYW010000891.1:0-3125 GCA_039588935.1 Gemmatimonadota bacterium
AACCCGTCGTCCTCCCGGGTACACAACTGGTCAACGGCCCACTGTCTACTTTCCTTTGTCGAGTGCAAATACCGCTCGAACACGTTGTAAGACCTGTGGCCGGTGATCGCCATTGCGTCTTTCGTACTGACTTTGCCGTTCCCTACGTGTCGCCCAAGCCGCGTACAGAACGTGTGACGCATGCTATGCGGGCTGCAACGGCCCAAACTGCGTTTTGCACGCCTCTTCGGGTCCTTCTCAAGCGTCTCCAACGCCCGCTGCTTGGCCCTCTCCCAAGTGTGGCGGGGGAACCTGGACAACGGCTTGCCGTCGTAGAGAAATACCGGCTCCTCGTGCGACCCTTTGATCGAGTTGAGTGCTTGACGTGCGTCGGGGTTTATCGGGATCCGGCGGGAGTGCTTGCCTCTGCTCCGACGAACGACAATCTCGCCCGCTTTGTTGTCGACATAAGGCCACTCGCCTTCTCCCGGCTCCCACTGCAACCGGATTAACTCGTCGTCAACTCGCATGCCGGTGTTAGTGCCAACAACAATCAACGGCTTCAGGTCCCTCCATCGGACAGAATGATGCATTCGCATCATTGCTTCTGCGGCTGGATTCTCACATATTCAAGGTGTCCCCACATAACTCCTAGCGGAGGTGATCGATATGAAACGATCACTGTTAATCGCCCTATGTTTGGCGCTATGTGCGAGCCCGGCCTTTGCCCAGGGTGGGAGCATCATGCTGTTCAACAGCATGGCTGCGGTCAACTGCAACGTATTCGACAACGTGCCCCAGATCATCAACATCTACGTGTTTCACATGTTTGCACCGGCCGTTAGCGGCTCCCAGTTTAGGGTCTCCCCTTTCAACGGGGCTTTGTTGCTGTATTTGACAGAGATGTCGCCGTTTGTGGCGATTAAGGGCAACTCGCAGATCGGGGTTTCCATCGGTTACCAGGGTTGCTTCTCCACACCGCTTCACATCCTTACGATAACCTACTTTGGCCAGGCAATTTCCCCACCGTGCAGCCACCTCCAGGTGGTCCCCCCTCGCCTCGCGAAACCGCCCGGTATACTCGCGTTGGACTGTGCTTCGACGATCCGTTTTGCGACCGGCGGCGACATTGTTATCAACCCGGTTACGCCGACTTGTACCTGCAACAGCCCCGTCGAAGAAACGACCTGGGGCAAGGTCAAAGCGTTGTATCGGTAGTGCTCGCATGATTTAGTTCTCTCTCGACGCCCACCGGCGAAAATGATGCAAACGCATCATTGTGGAACGCATCTTCGGTTTCGTACAATTCACTAGTCATGAAAGTGCTAATATCAGTACTCGCGATAATCACCTCGGCTACGACAGTCGGTTCTCAAACTGGCCCCATTGTGGGTGTCCACCCGGCACTCGACGGGCGTTTTTAGCGAATCTTGGCCGAGCCCCCATGAACACACAATTGGGGGCACACTGCACATTGCCTCCTGGGACGGGCAGTCGCCCGGAACGCAATGGATGCTCCATTGCCCTTGGCAGTCGAGGGACCCCCAGATAATAAGCAATACAGTAGACGAAAACGGCGACGGCGAAGTCGTTGTTAGAGTTTTTTTCAGGGGCGGCACGCTTTGGCTTTCTCCGGACGGTCCGTGGAATTCGGGGGGCGGTCCTTTTAGTTTGAAATTCGGCTGGGTGATCGGTCACTTCACTCGCCGGTATATTCGGTACACGCCTATTACGGTCACAGCAGATATTGAAGTACGGACAATAATTCGGGAATACTTTGAATATCTCGATTTCAGAATCAACAACCTGAATGTCATTGGTGCGGAGGAGTGGCCTTGGGGGATCACCAAACCGGATGACTACCCCGCGTATATTGATTCTGATTGCCTGACGATTTCTACCCAACATGGCTGGTGGGGAGACGCGTACGACGTGAGCGTGCGTGTGTGGGAAGACCTGCCCGTCGAACACACCACGTGGGGCCGAATCAAGGCGCTGTTCCAGTAGCCCCGCGTAGGCCGTTGCAGGCCAAAATGATGCAAACACATCATAGCTTCGGGCCGCCGAATCGCTGTATACTTATGGTCCCCGCAGTTCGGCTGCTTGTGCCCTACAGCAGACGGGGAGAAGTCTTCTCAATCCTCATTCTCTATCCACGTTTCCGGCGGACGTGCTCAACACAAGGAGCAGTACCATGAAGCGATTCATATTCGTTGCAATGTCTCTTTTTGTCCTTCTCGTGCTCGTCGCTACAACTTCAGTGGTTTACAGCATCAAGGCGGCTACTGCGATTCCTGCCACGGCACCCCCGACGGAGGTGATTCACCGGTCGGGCTACGTTCAGGTGCCTGACGAGATCCATACAATGATTTCTTGGCCGACCTTTCCTGATGGGACTCCTGGAACTAGTGCAACTTGTTCGGGCATAGCGAGTCCGGGCTTTCCAAGAGCTGTCCAGGCGTTCAGCGTTCGTGTAGCTTCGGCAGGTCTGCAAGTTTATCAAAATCATGTCACTGACGACTCAAACTATATCTATTACATGATGGTCTGCTCACGCCCTGCTGACGTTACCGTAGCGGTAAACGAGGCGACCTGGGGCCACATCAAGACGCTGTACCACGACGGCGACCAATAGGGACGACGGGGGCGTCGAAATCTTGACACTTCCGCCTGCGTGTCGACATCTCGACACCGCCACGGGCGCGGCTCACGGCACGAAATCGGGTCTCCAGTCGGAGCCGCAGATCCGCCCGCTACGGTGTAAGTGAACTTTCCAATGCCTAAAAGCTGCATCTCGCCCCCTTTCCCTTCGGTTAGCATGTGCAAGTGCCAACGGACGCCGAATCGGGTCACCAGACGTTGGTGTGGGATACAAAAAAGCCGGCCTGGATGAATATCCAGGCCGGCTTTGCGATCAGACAAGAGGAGAGGCGGGAGAATGCCTGAACGGAATTTAACCTTTTTCGCGTTGCTTCTTTCGGGCCGTCCCCAGGACGGCGAGACCGACCAAGCCGCTCGCCAGCAACACCCATGTCGCCGGCTCGGGCGCGGGGTGGACGGTCATACGTATAACGAGGTCGTCGTAGCTGTTATCGGAATGCGGACTTCCCGCCCAAACACCACTCCACGCCATCAGATAACTGTTC
>JBDGYW010000892.1:0-3122 GCA_039588935.1 Gemmatimonadota bacterium
GTCTCCCACAGCTGGACAACTCGTTCCGGCGCTTCGTACGGCAGGGGAGAGAGCAGGACGGCATCCACGACGGTAAAAGTGGTAGCTGCGGCTCCGAGGCCGAGGCCCAATGTCACCACAGCGGCTGCGGTGAACCCTGGAGTCTTCCTGAGTCCTCGGGCAGCGAATCGGAGATCGGTCCACGGTGAGCTGATCCGTCCTGAAAGGGTGGTTTTCGGTTCCCCGCTCCGAACCGAGCGCCACCTCAGAGCAAAGCCGATCACCTGACGCCAATACCAGCACCGCGCAGCCCACACACTGCCGCGCTCGGCTCGAATTCTGAAGAGTTCTTCAATGCCTGCCTCGGTCTCCAACTTACTGTCTGAGCCGAGCAGGTGTCCGAGCAGATGCCTGGCGAGCCGTGGGGGACGCGTGTTCTTGCCGTTGTCGCTCATGGAGCTTCTCCTCACGATTCGTCCAGCAGTGACTCGACGCCGTCCCACAGGCTGAGCAGGCTTTGCCGAGACCCGCGCAATGCATCGAGGGCCAGGGGGGTCAAGCTGAAGTAGCGCCGGGAATGACCTCCTTCCACGCCTGGTTCCACCATTCGGGATTCCAGCAGGCCTTTGTCTCTCAGCCGCCGTAGAGCCACGTAGACAGCCGCGGTCGCAACCTCCCGACCCGTGCGTTTTTCCAGCTCCAGTACGATATCAACGCTGTAGGATTCGGATCCTCTCCGTAGGATCGCAAGAAGGACCTGGTGCTCGAATTCACCGAGAACGTCGCGCGGCATAGCGGCTCCGGGGTTGACCTCCAATGAAGCATACTTTTGCTATACAATGAGTATAATGCATGTATATTTGTATAGCAATGCTATACGTCATGGCTCTGAGCGGGTTCGGTACCGGTCACAACTGAAAAGAAGAACTTGGGGTGTGCGCGGGATGGCCCCTACCAGTGGATCTCTACGACATCTCCTTCCTCGAGTACGTGAGCAGACTTCACGGATTGGCCGTCGAACAGACTCGCCCCCCAGACTCGGGCGAATTTCAGGCCTTCGGCAACATCTTTGTGGATCACCCGGGCCAGTTCGCCTACTGTGGAGCCTCTTGGTAGAGTAAACGGCCGCTCCCGATCGGCGTCCTTGCCAGGCTGCTTGGTGTAGATCCGCATGATGTCGAGGGCTGCGAAGGTGCGTTTGGCGAGGTCTTCCAAGCCGGTGTCGTCCGCCGTGGAAACCGGGACGACAGGTAAGTCGGTTTCCACGAGTTCCTGAAATGCCTCGAGGTCCCCATCCGCACCATCATTATCCATCCCGGTGACAACAAGCAGGGTATGCTTGTGAAGCCAGCCGGGGCGGGCGTCCGACGGGACACCGGCTCCTGGCGCTATTAGTCCGACAGCCTTGGTGTCGAGGAGTTCCATCACGAGCTCATAGCCGACGAGTGGATGCTCGATCGAGACCACCAGCCAGACGAGATCTCCGCCTCGCACAACATCGTAAACCCATGGCTCCACATGCTCCTCGCACAACGGAGGCATGTCCACTAGCTGGATCGCGACGTCCTCGTAGGGCATCATGCCCGGAATGGTTTCCCTGGTGGTGAGAGGGTATGCGGCGACCTCTGGTGTAGCATGCGTGAGAGTCGCCACCAGGCTCGACTTGCCGGCGTTTGGTGGGCCCGCGAGGACAACTTGACCGGCACCTTCCTTTGGAACCTTGTGGCTGAAGCCTTTGGTTGCGCCCTTCTTCTTCGGCTCACGTTTGAGCTTTGATAGGCGCGAGCGCAGGTCCGCCTGGAGCTTGTCCGTTCCCTTATGCTTCGGAATTACACGAAGCATCTCCTCCAACGCGGCGATCTTCTCCTCGCGGGTGACCGCGCTCCGGAACCGTGCCTCGGCTTCCTTGTAGACTGGTGTGAGGTTTGCCGGCATCTACAGACTCTCCACCTGAAACTTGTCCCAGTTCCACGTTCATATGCCCACACCGTAGCATGTAGCTGTGGCTGCAGGTCTGCAAGGCCCTTGATGGGAGAGGCCGCCGAACCTGACACCACGCGGTACGCCTGAGTAGTTTTTCGCTACTGATTCCCTCACTCAAAAAGATTCGGTGGAGGCCAATGATGTTTTCGCAACTGCGCGACCCCCGTCGTGTTATCACAACTCTCTGCTCTGTGACGCTCGTATTGTTGGCCGGCTGCTACGGCGAACCTGAGAGCCCGGCCGATCTGGTGCTGTTGGGTGGCAAGGTTGTCACCGTCGATGACAACATCCCCGACGGACAGGCAATAGCCATGAAGGGTGACACCATACTTGCAGTCGGCTCCAACCGTGAGATCAGAGCCTATGTGGGATCGGAGACGGAAGTGGTCGATCTCGACGGCATGTTGGCCATCCCGGGCTTCATCGAAAGCCACGCTCACTTCACGGGCACAGGCAACGCAAAGATGCAGTTGAACCTCATGGAAGCATCGAGCTGGGATGAGATCGTTTCCATGGTCGAGGCTGTCGTTGGTGACGCCGCAACCGGAGAACTGATCCGCGGCCGTGGGTGGCATCAGGAGAAGTGGGACGAGACACCGGAACAGAATGTCGACGGAGTACCCACGCACCATTCGCTGAGTGCGGTTTCTCCACACAACCCCGTGGTGCTCACGCATGCCAGCGGTCACGCCGCATTCGCAAACGCCACGGCAATGGAGATGTCGGGTGTCACACGGAACACACGTCCGCCGTCGGGTGGTGAGATAGTGCACGACGAGAACGGAGACCCGATCGGGATGTTTCGAGAGACAGCTCAGGGACTGCTGAGGGGTGCGTACGAAGGCTCAGAGAGTCCCGACCCTAGACGGTTGATCGAGCTCGCGAACGAAGAGGTGATATCGAAAGGGATTACCACCTTTCACGATGCCGGCACGGGGTTCGGCACGATCGATCTTTTCAAAGAGATGATCAACGCGGGTGAAATCGACGTACGGCTGTGGGTGATGGTGAGCGGCTCCAACGAGCAGCTTGCTGAGAGACTCCCAGAGTATCGGACCATCGGCTACGGAAACAACCACCTCACGGTCCGCGCTATCAAGCGACTGCTGGACGGGGCGTTGGGACCTCACGGAGCCTGGCTGCTCGAGCCCTATGAGGAC
>JBDGYW010000893.1:0-3120 GCA_039588935.1 Gemmatimonadota bacterium
CAGTGCAATGCCGCCGATCACAATGGACACGAACCATCCTCTTTGCACCATTTGGTCCTCCTTGCTGTGATTGGTAGAGAGGTAGTCTCTACACCAGATCATGAACAAATCGGCCAGCGCCGCCCCCTCCAACCCGGTGGCAGCAACTCACCTCAGGTAGCCTCGGCGGATGGCACCACATTGTTCGTGCCCCGCCACCTCTATCGCGGCCAGTTGTCCGACGTCAGAGGCATGGCTTGCTTCCTTTTTCATCTCGAAGGGCCTTCTCGGCCGATGCCTTCTTCTCCATGGATTCCTTCTCCTCTCGGAGCCCGGAACCCTCTCTCAGATCATCGGCCCAGTTGGTCCAAACTCGGCTGATGGCTCACACCATCAGGAGCAGCGCGATCGTCAAGCGGCTGAACGGTCGTCCCAGTACCGCGTTCTCTGGATAAGCAATGGCTGTGCCAGAATTTCGGGAAAATTGGAATCCGATTGTAAAACAGGGACTTAGATCAATATCGGGGAGTATCCGATGGGCTCCCTGAGCAAGTTCTTGGGGATCGCACCACGTGCAATCTGGTGATTTCGCGAATCCGTGGGATGTCCCCGACGCGGCAGTGTCTCACGGCTCCCGCGACCTATACGAGTGGGATTCAAGTGTCAACAACATTCTTGGCTCGCCCCCCTTGAGATGACACCATTCCGCTCGGATCCCCTACCGATCGAAGATCCGAGCAGCGGCCTCCTGCGCCCATTCCGTGTCGGAGTCCGCCACCGGTGCTCTCCCATCTCGCGGGACCGGGACAGCATAGGCACACCAAACGGGGTGCCGGAATCGCATACGTGCTGGTCGGGCCGGTGAGATTTGAACTCTCGAACTCCTGACCCCATAGGCAAAGTTGTCCAAAAGCTCTTGAACCATAAGGGGATTCTTTGAGGCGATGCGCCGTGCCCCGCGTGGACCCAAAACCGCGGTCTACTCTCGGGGCCTTACGCGGCTCATTCGGAACCGGTCCCACTCCGAGGAATCGGCGTCGGCGCCCCATTTTCGCCCCCTCTCGCGCGCGCGCTCGGAGAGAGCTGACCTGGGATCCCCGCGGCAGGGTCCTATCGCGGGTCGAGCATCGGCGCGGCACCGCGATGCCAGCCGCGACGCGTGATCCCTACGCGGAGCCGTGAGCCACTGCTGCGTCGGGGACATCCCACGGATTAGCGAAATCACCAGATTGCAGGTGGTGTGATCCCCAACAACTTGCTCAGGGAGCCCATCGGATACCCCCCGATATTGATCCAAGTCCCTGTTTACAGTCGCATTCCAATCTTCCCGAAATTCTGGCACAGCCATTGCTTATCCGGGGGATGCGGTACTGAGACGACCGTTCAGCCGCTTGACGATCGCGCTGCTCCTGATGGTGTGAGCCGTCAGCCGAGATTGGACCAATTGGGCTGATGATCTGAGAGAGGGTTCCGGGCTCCGAGAGGAGAAGGCGAACCAGCAGTCAACGGAAACAAGGAGGAGGGAAAATGCGGAGCAAGCTCTTACTTTCAGTTCTTATCGCTGGCATGACATTGATGTTCGCTGGCACAGCCTGGGCACAGGACGCACTGGGTTCCAATCCACCGGTCTTTCAAAGCATCGGCATGGTGGATACCGTCGCAGGATCCCTGGAGGAAGCCGACTGCCGTGTCTGCCACGCCAGTGGTCTTCCTGACCGACACCACATGCTGTATAACGGGCTCGTTCCTGACCCGTCGCTTGTCCCCTATCCCCAATTCAACACTCCGGATCCAGGCGGCGACCTCTATTCATGCATGAGCTGCCATAGCGACACCTTCACGCTGGAGAGAGACTGTACGGTGTGCCATAATGCCGGCAGTCCCCACCATGCGACACAGAACGCGGTTGACAGGCAGTGTACCGCGTGTCATGGCGATCTGGTTGACGATTTCGACGACGGTCACTACATCCCCACTTACAGTGCGTCACTGGTGACACCATGGCGGGGTCTCAATGGGGATGGTTATTTCAACGCCCCCTATCCGACGCCGGATCTTGTGAGCGACGGTTCGGGCATCATTACACCGGCCGACGTCGCCCAAACCGAGGCTGGACCTCCGTATTTCCAAACAAACTCCACTCCGCTTGGAACCCTGCAAACCAGGAACCAGCCCAACGTGCTCTCTTACAAGCCGGCGGGCTTCAACAACGACGTCATCATCGGCTCTACCCACCACGGCGGCGAAGAGTACAGCGTCATCTTCACGGCGGATACGACGCTGGCAGCCTCCTGGGATGTCGGCACGCAAACGTTGAGCGTTACCCTCGCTCCAAGCCAGACGGCTCTCGAGTTGGTCAACGCAATCAACGCCGTTACTGCGGCTGACGACGACGTCGAAGCAGAACTCGGTACTGACGGTGAGGACGGGGTAGCGCCGCCGCTAGATCCCGAAGACTATGAGCCGATCGGTGCCGATCCGTCCAACAATCGCGGCTTTGGTGCAGGCTCCTGCAGCTATTGTCATGACCATGACGGTGCTAGTGATGGCAATAACGATCCGGCGCCGCTGTTGATCGTGGATAATCACGACACCCACCATGGCATCGGTCTCCCGTACATGGTGAGCGACGGGGCGGGTGGTAACTGGGCCAAATGTAACCTGTGCCACGACTACTCGGGTCGTGGTGGGACCTATCGTGACCAGAGCGGGCCCGCCTTCGACCTCCACATTCGTATATGTGAAGAGTGTCACGGCCCCGAGGCACTGCACAATATCCAAGCTGACTCCAATGGAGGCGGTATTGTCGTAGGCGGTGAGGATGCAGGGTACGGTCACGTTGGAAGAGATGCGGGTCCTGGCGACAGCGACTGCTGGGGCTGCCACGGCTTTGGCGCTGCCTCGGTACCCCCCTTCAGCGGCCCGGTCGTCCCGACGATCTACGCGTCTGACGCCTCGGTCGTCAATGCCGGAACCGCCACATCGCTGAATCTCACAGGTGCGGCGTTTACCAATACTACGGGTGAGGTCGATTACAGCTCCGACGTCAAGTTGACGGCCGCGGACGGTACCTCAGTGACCCTGACACCAGACCTCGCGGATGAAGGGTCAATGAGTGTTACGATCCCCGGTGAGACTGCT
>JBDGYW010000894.1:0-3110 GCA_039588935.1 Gemmatimonadota bacterium
GGGCCGTTGTGCCACGCGACAAGCACGGTACCGAACAGGTCGTCTACTACGACCCGGGTGTCGGCACCGCTGGGTTGTGGGACAAGTTTGCCGGCGGTGGTTTCGGAGTAGGGCTCTCACACCACATTAAACGTGCGTACCGGTTCATCGCCAACAACTACGCCGATGGCGATGAGATCTTCTGCTTTGGCTTCAGCAGGGGTGCGTACACCGTGCGGTCGCTGAGCGGGCTCATCGGGGCTGTAGGTCTGCTGGAAAACGACCAGCTCGAGTTTTTGCCGGAAGCCTACAAGTACTATCGAACCCACCCGGACGAGCGACCTGAATCAAAGCACGAAAAGGTCCTACCGAAGAAAGACTCTCCCAGGCGCCATATCCCGATCGCCTTCATGGGAGTGTGGGACACAGTGGGCGCACTCGGCATTCCCTTTCGTGGTTTGCGGTGGATCTCACGGAAATGGGTCGGATTTCACAACGTCGAGCTGAGCGGCAACATCCGATATGCGTTCCAGGCATTAGCCGTTGATGAAAAGCGTAGTCTATTTGCCCCAGCCATCTGGACTACGCGCGAGGAAAAGGACGAGATCAAGCATGCCAGCCAGCGTCTGTTGCAGGTCTGGTTCGCGGGCGCTCACTCCAACGTGGGTGGCGGGTACGCCTGTTCGGGTCTCTCCGACGTGGCTCTCGAGTGGATGGTGGGGATGGCCGGTGAGTGCGGTTTGGAACTCGACGCCGCCTACCTCGAGGCTAAAATGGACCCCAAACCGGTGCACGGCGTGCTGGTCGATTCGTTCACGCTGATGTACAAGCTGGTGTGCCTCCGCCGTAGCGACAGGGCGATCACGAAGACTTGCTCATACATGAACGAGCGCGTGCACGAAGGTGTCTGGAGGCGAGTGGATCACCCCGCGAGTTCGTATGCTCCCAAGAACGCACTGCGAGTCCGCGGCAGCAATATCGAGGCCTTCAGGCGACGGTTCAAGGACAGAATCAAGGGTGAGTGGCCCTGCACAATCACCAGCGCAGGCCGGGAGTACGAGTGTGTCTTGCTCGACTACAGCGTGAACGGCGGCGCGAGAGTTAAGACGCCAGGCAATCTGAAGATCGACACCTGGGTAGACATAGAGTCGGCACCAGTCGGCAAGACACGCAGCGAAGTGATGTGGCAGTCCAACGGTCTGATAGGCCTCCGTTTCGTGCAACAGAGGGCAGCACCGGACCAACACTGAACAGCGGCGCGGCACGCGACAAACGCCCCGCTGTCCGATCTTTCGCAGTGAGTAAGACTCGCTGGGAACCGGACGTTACGAGACCTTCACCTGTAAACGCAACTGGAGGACGTCACTATGCCCGACGACCTCGCCCCTCTCCACAGGTTAGTGGGGCAACCCCCCGCTTTCCCCTTTCCCCTTCCCCTACTTCCTCCTAACGCTCCATGCTCGGCGGCGCCCCTAATACATCCTCGATCGTCAGATTCCGCACACGCCCCAAATCCAGCGCCCGCACGTCGGCCTCGATCGACTCACGGTCGCCGACCACGATGATCTTGATGCGCTCGGGATCCAGGTACTGCCGCGCGACTCTTTGCACGTCTTCCTGGGTCACAGCAAGCACGCGCTCGACGTAGTTGTTGAAATACTCAGGCGGCAGATCGTAGACCGCGAGCTGTTCGAGGTTGCTCGCTATGCGCGAAACCGACTGGAACCCGCCTGGGTATTGCAGCGCCAGGTAGTTCTTGGCACGGTTCAGCTCCTCCGCCGGAACCGGCTCGAGAATCCCATTCAACTCGCGCATGAACTCGCTGAGCGACTCATCAGTGGCGTCGCTCTGCACCTGCGCCGACGCCGTGAACGGCCCCGCCATCTTCCTGAACGAGAATGACGAGAACGCGCCGTACGTGTAGCCCTTGTCTTCGCGCAGGTTCTGGTTTAGCCGCGACGTGAACGCGCCGCCCAATATCGTGTTCATCACCTGCAGTGCGTAGTAGTCGTCTGTGAATCGGTCAACGCCGATGCGTCCGATCCGTATCACACTCTGTGGTGCCCCAGGCTTGTCCACCAACAGCACCTCGCGGCGATCCACCTGGCCCACACTCGGCCACGACTGTGTCGGAACTTCCCCAGGCTGCCACTCGCCGAACGCACTCTCGAGCTCCGGCATCACCACGTCCGCGGTTATGTCACCCACCAAGATGAGCACCGCATTGTTCGGCCTGAAATAGCTGCCGTGGAACTCGCGCAGGTCGTCCACCGTGTAGGAACGGATCGAACTCTCATTGCTGAGTGGCGAGAACCCGTAGGGGTGCCGGTCGCCGTAGAGCGCCTCGTTGAACAGCACAGCGGCAACAGCGTTCGGCTCGTCATGCCCCTGAAGCAGCGAGGTGAGCCTGCTGATTCTCTTCCGCTCCAGCTCGTCTTCGGGGAAGATCGGTCGCAGCAATACATCCGCGACCAGCGGCAGCGCCTCATTGAACTTGGCGAGCGGAGTGTGGAGCGCTATTCGAGACGTGTGCGTACCGGCCGTCGAGCGAATACTGGCTCCCAGGAACTCGATCGCATCAGCGAACTCCAACGCATCGCGACCACCCGCGCCTTCGTCCATCATGTCCGCCGTGAGACTGGCCAGTCCCACCTTGTCACGCGAGTCGTACGCCGACCCAACCATCACCAAGACATTCAGCTGCACCAGCGGCACGTCGTGCTTCTCCATGAGCATTACGCGCAGCCCGTTCGAGAGTCTCAGTTCCTGTAACGGCGGCAGTTCGAGGCTCGGCGGCGGGCCCAACTCCGGCGGGCCGCTGCGGTCGGGCACCTGCGCTGCGGTATGAGTCGAGACGAGGAGCAGCATCGGCAAAAGACACGCGACCGCTCGTGATGTTAACGTCGTCTTCCAAACACGCTCGAGGTCGAGAGATCTGGCTGTATTGGTCATGTTCGTCACTCGCTCGTCGGTTTCTGGGCCGCAAGTTCCGGTTGCCCCTCTGGAACCACACTCAGCAAGACCCGTCCGTTGTCACGCAGATAGGTTCGGAGGACAGCCTGGATGTCGTCCACGCCGACCGCCAGATACCTGGACAGGTCCTCGTTGAAGTAATCTGGGTTGCCGGTACG
>JBDGYW010000895.1:0-3108 GCA_039588935.1 Gemmatimonadota bacterium
ACTTCTCCGAGGTGCGCGAGTACCAGTACGGAGACGACATCCGCGCCATCGACTGGAATGTGACGGCCCGAGTTGGTTCTCCGTACATCAAGGTGCACGAGGAAGAGCGCGAACTCACCGTGATGCTCGTGGTCGATGTGAGTCGCTCCGGCGATTTTGGAACTCGGGAACGCATGAAGGGCGAGATAGCCGTTGAACTCTGTGCGCTCCTGGCGTTTTCTGCCATCAAGAACAACGACAAAGTTGGCCTCATCATTTTTACCGACAGAATCGAGAAGTTCGTTCCGCCCCGAAAAGGACGCAGCCACGTCCTTCGAGTTCTTCGCGAGTTGCTTTTCTTCCAGCCGCGAGGTACGGGCACCGACGTTGGTATGGCGCTGGAATATCTGACCAATGTGACGAGGCGCCGGTCGGTTGTATTCCTGGTTTCGGATTTCCTGACTGTTGACTACGAGCGCGCACTCTCGATCGCCGGACGTCGCCACGATGTGGTCGCCGTTCACATGAGCGACAGGCGGGAGGCAGTTTTGCCTCCTGTTGGGTTTGTTGAATTCGAGGATGCGGAGAGCGGCAACCATCTAGTTGTAAACACATCGGACTCAACATTTCGCCAGGCACTCGAAGCGCATTCAGACCGTCTGCGTGACGACCGTGAACAGGCGTTTCGCAAGGCTCGTGTGGATGTGATCGAAGTCGAGACAGGTGTGCCGTACTTCGACTCTTTACGACGCTTCTTCAAACAGCGCGCCCGGAGGTTCCGGTGAGGTCCGCCGGATTGATTGCCGTGACTCTGGCTTTCTGCGCGCTGCCGTGCGTGGCACAGGAGCGGGCGTCTGTGCGCGCTCATGCGGATTTACCTGTCATCTCTCTTGGTGACCGTGTGACACTCACTGTCGACGTGGTGCACAGGCCGGGCCAGACAGTAAGCTGGCCCGCTCTAGCCGACACACTTGGGTCCTTCGAGGTACTCGAGACGAGTGAGGGCTCGCCCGTCGTTGTCGACGGAAAGCAGACATCCACCAGACACTACGCGCTCACGACCTTCGAACTCGGCGAACTGGAGATTCCGACCATCGCTGTGGCCGTTGCCGATTCGGGGGAAAGCGATCCTCAGATACTGAGTACGGAGCCGGTCGGCGTCATCGTCGAGAGCGTCGGTATTGACGAAGGCGGCGATATCCGGAACGTCAAGTCTCCGCTCGAGATAGCCCGGAATTGGCTTCTGCTACTTCCATGGGTAGTGCTGGTTGTCGGATTGTCTGCTCTAGGCTATTGGCTATATCGCCGGTACCGATCCCGCGAAAAGCAACCGAGTGACCGCTTGGAGAGGGCCGAACCGGCGCGACCCCCGCATGAGGTTGCGTATGAGGCGCTAAACCGCCTCGAGGCGAAGCGCCTGCTGGAGCGAGGGGAAACCAAACAGTACTTCATCGAGGTGTCGGAGATTATCCGGACCTATCTAGAGGGTCGCTATCCGATCGACGCACTGGAGATGACCACCTTTGAAGTTTTGCGGGCGATGAAGAAGGTCGGACTCGAGCCCGAGGTCTTCGATCTGTTTCCACCCTTCTTTTCCCGTTCAGACTTGGTCAAGTTTGCGAAACACCGACCGGGGCCGGAGATCAGTAAGGAGATGATCCCCATGGCGAGACTGTTGATCGACGAGACTCGGATGCCCGATCGGCCGGCGCCGTTGGAGTCACAGGTGGAAGGGGATGGAGTGGCGGCGGCAGAAGAAGCAGGGGTGGGCTGAGGTTCATGTTCTACAGATTTGCCGACCCTCAGTATCTCCTGCTCTTGGTGGCGCTTCCGCTCTTGGTGCTCTGGTATTGGAAGTGGCGAGCGCGGAAAGGGGCCACGATCCGCTACTCGAGCATCGGACTGGTATTGCCGGCGGTAAGGTCTGAAACGACCCGTTATCGTCACCTGCTGTTCGTGCTTCGGATTCTGGCTCTGGGGGCATTGATAGTGGCCTTTGCCCGGCCCCAGACGGGCGTATCCGGTGAGGAGGTCCTGACTGAGGGAATCGACATCGTTTTGGCGCTCGATCTCTCCAGTTCAATGCTCGCCGAGGATCTGGCGCCAACCCGCGTCGAGGCAGTGAAGCAAGTCGCGGCGTCCTTCGTCGAGGGGCGACGAAACGATCGCATTGGCCTGGTTGTGTTCGCAGGGCAGGCATTCACGCAGGCACCGCTCACTCTGGATTACAACGTGCTAATGTCCCTGTTGAGTGAGTTGGAAGTGGGAATGATCGCCGAGGACGGTACGGCGATCGGCATGGGGCTTGCGACCGCGGTAAAGAGATTGCAGGAATCGGACGCCGAATCGAAGGTCATCGTCCTGCTCACAGACGGACGCAACAATCGCGGAGAGATCGACCCGGTGACCGCCGCACAGATGGCTCAAGCACTGGACATCAAGGTGTACGCGATCGGTGCAGGCACGCGTGGCGAGGCACCCATCACAATAGATGATCCCACATATGGCCGGCGGCGTATGAGAATGCGGGTTGATGTTGATGAGCCCACGCTGAGGGCGGTGGCGGAACAGACGGGTGGGCGTTTTTTCCGGGCGACGGACAGACAGAGTCTGGAGGCGATTTACGGAGAGATCGACGAACTCGAGACTACTGAAGTTGAAGTCGAGCACTACACGCACTATGGGGAGCTCTTCCATTTCCCGCTAGCACTCGGCCTGTTCCTGGTGGTACTGGAAGTCGGCGTCGGCAACACCGTTCTTCGCAAGATCCCATGACCGAAAACACTGCGGAGTAGACGAACATGTTTCAGTTCGGGTCCGGCGAACTTGTCTGGGTGTACCTGCTCGTGCCCGTTTTGGTGTCGTTTTTCTGGTACGTGATGAGGCTGAAGCGTAGGGCGATTGAACGCTTTGGTGAATCGGAACTGATGCGTAGGCTGAGTTTGACAGCAAGTCAACGGGCTCAGCGGGCGAAGATGCTGTTGCTGATAGCCATCGTTGCGCTCTTGGTGACGGCTCTGGCTCGGCCGCAGTTCGGCACGAGAGTGGAAACCGTGCGACGCGAAGGGCAGGACATTGTTGTGGCGCTGGATTTGTCGGCATCAATGCTGGCCGAGGACATCGCGCCTA
>JBDGYW010000896.1:0-3091 GCA_039588935.1 Gemmatimonadota bacterium
TTACCTATGCACACCGTGCGATATCCGTTGCGACGAAACAAATGGGCGAAGGAAACAGGGTAGGGCGGCGCCGAGTCAAGTCTCCTATGACGACCCCAGCAATCCCAGGAGTTGATACGCTTACCCGTCAGGAGGGAACAGCGTGAAGGGCCGCAGACCGCCGACTGTACGTAATGACGATTGAAGATACGGCTTTCCGCAGCGAGGCGGTCAAGGCTCGGCGCCAAGGCCGGTCCACCGTACGTACCAAAACAGGGTCGCAGATCATCCACGGCGATGAACAGAACGTTCGGCCCAGATCGTCGCCTCAGTCCCTCGGGTCCAGTGCCAACTGTGCGACTTGTCTCTTCCCGCTTGACTTTCCTGGTATCTCCGAACGCCCTGCTGGGGATGGTGGAAAATGCCGATGTCGCTGCCAGCATCCTGAGGAAGTCACGCCTAGATGATGTCCTTCTGGCGCACGTTCCTGATCGTTTCAAGATTGTTGCCATCTGTTGGTTCCCAGGGTGACAGCACACCGAGTTAAGCGCTGCCGTGCTTTCGGTTGAAGCGCACGGTGAGTCTTCCAGCAGGCCCGTTAGGGAAACGACGAGTGCCCCGATTTCTTCGATAAGGGCCAGCCGGGAAGTCTATCGCAAGACTGAATGGCCAGGATAGCAAAGGCACTGCCGAAATTGGAAAAGTACTGTCGGCTGTCCGTGGCGGGCGAACGGGAAAACCACTTCCCACTGACGCGCTGGTTGCGCAACAACCAGTCAATACCGCGCCGTAGGAAGGGGTCACCGCCCGGCATGCCCAGCTCCCGAACAACAATGATGGTGAAACCCGTGCCATACGCGTCGCTGGTGTTCGGATCGTGTGGCTTGCCGTCCTTACGCTTGAGACCCTTCCAGTCCGCCAGCAGACCGGGCGTGGACCATCCCCCGTCAGGACGTTGCAGGGCAAGCAGTTCACTGAGTGTCTTCCCGCGTCCTTGATCGTCCATGATCCCCTCAACATAGCACGACACCCAGGCGATCATCGCTCGGTGATGCAGTGATAACGGCGGGTTATTCTTCAAGAACAATCGTATCTTCTCCAGACCCTGGCGGGCCTCCTCCGTCTCGGCATAGCGATCCGGAGCGATCCCCGTGGTCAGCGCCGCGAGCGTGACGCCGTAGTGTTCGTCGTATTCGGTCGGCGGATAACCGTCGTTGCGCCATGTCCAACCGCCATCGTCCCGTTGGAAGTCCCACATCACTCGGAGAGTCCGGTGCGTGACCGGGTGCAGCCGGCCGGTGGTCTGCAGATCGTTGAAGACGAGGCCGGAAGCGACCACCACAGTCTCTTGCACATCTCGCGGGGGCCGCTTTTTCCACCGTTTGGTGACGTACTCCTCGTAAAGAGCGCGAACTTCTCCCGAGTCCTCCAGGACCGAATCTAGAGCGGGCCTTGCATACATGTAGCCCATGTTCACGTGACATGCAGCGCAGTTGCGCGACTTCTGCCAGTGAAGTGATGCTGTGTCGAGATAACGGGCGGCCTTCTCAGGTGAGAACACCTCTGCCATGGGCTCATCAGCCGTGATCGGCCCGGGATCGGTTACGTTGGCAAGCGTGACTGGCTCACCACCCCACCCAAGGCCCGGGACAGTGAGAACAAAGCACCATCCAGCAGCGAGCAGGGAACGCCTCGCGAGGGGGAGCGGCGCAGGCTGCTTGGTGTGCGACGGTAGTAGGAGCAAGTTCCACATACAGTGAGTATTGAACAGATCGAGAAGCGCCGTTTCAAGGAAAAACCGATCCGTTGAGAAGGAGGGAGGGGTCGTAGTATGTTTCCTCTGCAAGGCTGCCTCAGGCGCTTGTCTGTCGCCAACCGTCCGCTATAATCGGGCAGTGCTTAGAAAGGTCTGTGTGTGCAACAAAGCGTGGCAATAGTGTTCCTACTCACCGAAACGGAGAAAGCGGCGCGACAGTCTGATATACAGGAGCGATTCCGCAGGAGGTAAGACAATGCCACACGATTCTGGCCGCTTCACCCAGCGATCTGTCGACGAACCACTCGCCGCACCACAACCCATCACTCGTCGCCGGTTCCTGGGTGCCACGACGGCAAGCGCCGCAGGAATGCTGATCTCTGGCACGCATCGACCTAGCGCCAAAGGAGTCGCTGCTCCGCCAGGTTTAAGCTCAACGGACCACTTCTGGTATCGGCCGCAGCCAACCGGTCCCTACATTGATTCGCAACGGGACAACAAGGCGTTCGGTTTTGGTGACGGGACTATCTTTCTGTCCGAAGACAATGGTCGCACCTGGCCCTGCCGCATCGCGTTTCCCGACGCTCACAACATAACGTTCAGTGCCATTCTGAAGAACGGGAACATAATCTTCGCCACTCGTTCAAAGCTGTATCTCAGTGCGGACAACCTCAAGACATATCACCCTATTACGGTGAAGGACACCGACGGCACCGATTATATCCCACACGAACCGAAGAGCCCCGAGCATCCCGGCTGGTATTTCCATCCCCTTGATGGGGTCCATGCCTGGGATACTGACGGTGGCGAGATGCTGGTGTGGGGCAACTACTGCAACGTCCTTGGAGGTGCGGCCCCGGTCAATATCTACTATTCCACCGACTACGGCCGCACCGTGAAGATCGCCCACGCCTTCGGACAGAATCCCCACTATCGCGACAATGGCTCGGCTGGCGGAGGCTCGACAGGCACGCTTCTCGGCGACGCGAACAACCCGGTCATTTGCCGCCACGTTCACTGTGTGGCATACAATCCCAGCGAAAATGCCTTCTACGCGTGTACGGGCGACAGGGATAGACCCGAAGGGCCTGAGTGCCACTGGCTCAGAGGTGTTTACGACGCGGCTGAGGACAGCTGGGACTGGAAGGTCCTAGTCTCGGACTCGTCGAACTCGCGGTTCAAAGCCGGCGGTATAAACTTCGTCGACGGCAAGCTGTACTGGATTGCCGATGCAAACGGACCCAAGCCTCACGACCGAGGGATCTTTCGGTGTGACCCTGCTGACATAGCCAAGCCTGAAGCGCACACAATGCTCTTCAATCCCCGATACGAATCCGCCAACATGATCATCCAGGA
>JBDGYW010000897.1:0-3086 GCA_039588935.1 Gemmatimonadota bacterium
GGGAGGTTTTGGCTTCGCCTCCATCAACTTCCAGTATTTCGATGACGAGCATATTTCGGGCGGCGGGTTCATCGATTTTAACACCGGCGCGAGATTCATCTATGCCGAGGTAAGTAGACGTGTGGTTTCCCAGCTATACGCTGGTGTTCTCGGAGCATTCACCAACATGAGGACCGAGTTTGATATCGAGGGCGTGCCGCCGGACACTGCACGCCAATGGGTGAACGGACTGGGTGTGCCGTTGCAGTGGGACACGCGGGACAACGTGTACAATGCAACGACGGGCGTCTATGCGGGCGCGCGAGGGATTGTCAACCAGGAATGGCTTGGCTCGGACTACACATACACGAGTTTGAATTTCTCGCTCAACGGATATCAGCGACTTTCCGAAAAGGACGTCTTGGCCGGTCGGTTCGACATGTTTGTCGGGTTTGGAACCATCCCGTTTGAGGGGCAACGGGTCGTCGGTCGCGACGATATTCGCGGCTACTCCAAGGGCGAATACCGTGGCGACCAGGTATACGCCGTTCAGGTGGAGTACCGTCGCAATCTGGTCGGGAGGTTGGGGGCTGTGGCTTTCGCCGGCCTGGCCATGGCTGTGAACCCGGGTGAGGAAGACCCCACGAGCCCTCTCCTTCCAGGGGTAGGCGCAGGGATTCGATTCATGGCCATCCCAGACGAACGGATCAACATCGGGTTCGACGGAGCCATCGGTAAGAACGACTGGGGCATCTACTTCCGCATCACCGAGGCATTCTAGGTTGCGCATCCGACACCGGACTTGAAGATGGGATACCTGTGAAGACCAATCGCAGGCTGCAGCAGCTTGGAGTGGTCGTGCTGCTAGTGGCGGGTTTCGTGTTTCTGAGCCCTCCGACCGCGAACGCGCAGGACTCAACTCAGGCGGCGGTGGAGATGATTGCCGGCCGGGGGCTGAAGATTGCCGCTTATCCCTACGCGTTCTACTCTCCCGAGACCGAGTTGGCGTTCGGTGCAGGCGGAGTTCTCACTTTCTACACGTCGAAGCAGCAAGCGGACCTACGACCCTCCAAGACGTCGTTGTCGGGCTACTACTCGACCAGAAAGCAGTACAAGTTCTCACAGAACACACAATTGTATCTAGACCGCAATCGCTGGTTCGTGTCACTTCCGCTTGAATTTGGGTCCTACGTGGACAAGTTCTGGGGAGTTGGCAATCAGACTCCTGAAACAGAGAACGAGGATTACGATGTCAGCGTATTCTCCGGCCGATTTGTGCTCGAGGGCCCGACACCGGTCCCGTTCTTCACCCGCGACGGTTTCGTGTACGAGTTCTCGTACCACGACATAACCGACACGAGGGACAACCCCTATCTCGGCGATTCCGTACTGGGAAGCGAAGGCGGCATAACGTCCGGCGTGGGGTTCGACTTGGTCAAAGATACGCGCGACCACATCTTCTTCCCCAACGGAGGGGGATTTCACCGGTTCAACTTTCTCTGGTACAACTCGATCCTGGGCAGTGACTTCAACTTCGGCACAATTGAAGCAGATCTGAGACGCTACCTTGCCTTTGCACCCGATCAGGTCATTGCGCTCCAGTTGTACGGGAACTTCGTGCTAGGCCAACCGCCGTTCTACAAGCTGTCAGCTCTAGGTGGTGGCAATATCATGAGGGGGTACTTCCGAGGCAGGTATCGGGATAGACACTATGTTGCCACTCAGGTCGAGTACCGTGGCCATGTATGGTGGCGTTTCGGAGCGGTTGTTTTCGCGGGTGTCGGTGACGTATTCGGCAGTGACGCGAGTGACCTGTCATTCTCCAACCTCAAGTACTCGTATGGCTTTGGCCTGCGACTCGTGTTCAACCAGCGGGAGAAGATCAATCTGAGGGCCGACTTCGGCTTCGGACGGGATACCAGGGGGGTGTACTTCGGGCTGGAGGAAGCTTTTTGAGACTTGAGATCCAGTATCACACTTGGAGGCAAATCATGAAGAAGCTGTTCGGGTTGGCAGTTGCATCCGTCATCACCCTAGCGTTTGTCGCTTGCGGCAACCAGGCTGCCGAGGAAGCGGCCGAGACCGAGCCAGAACGTCCTGGTGATGCAGATTTGATGGCGTTCAAGGTGTACCACCACGCGGTCTACATGGAGACCACGGCGAGACAGGCAGGCGGGACAAATGAGCTACTTCACACAACGAAACTGCCGACCGAAGGCACGGACCCTGTCGTCACGCCCGCATTAGATCACCTGTATACGAAGGCGATCATCGACCTTACCGCCGGCCCCGTAGTGGTGGAGCTGCCGGAAGTCGAGAACGATCGCTACTTCTCGATACAGATTGCGGATCAGGAACACTACACCATATATGACGAGATCCACCCCGTAGGCACGTACGTGTTTGTTCGCAAGGGAAAGGACATGGCGGCGCCTGCAGGGGCAACCGTGATCGAGAGCCCGGGGGATTATCCCCATCTCTTCATCCGTGTGCAGGTCAAGAACGCGGCCGACATGCCCAATATCCCTCCGATCCAACAGAGCATCCAGCTGACAGCCGCCAGCAGCAATACGGACATGACCATTGAGAACCCGGTGCAGTTCACTCTCGAGACGCACGACGTGTATCCGCAGAATCTAGAGACCCTTACGTCCGCTGTAGACTTCGACCAAGAGGATTATCAACGGGTCAGTCAGTACATAGGCGTCGTGGCTCCCAAGTTCAGTGTCACCGGCAATACCGGCATGTTCGGCCCTATCGACAGTGAGGAGCCGCACAGCAACGACCCGGAGTACCGTGCGGCCGCCATGGTCGGGCATCTCGGCTTCCCCGTTCATCACGCCTATTACGCACCCTACTTCACCAACTGTGACGACGAAGTATTGAACGGAGACAAGACCGAGGTGTTTGTCTTCCCGTATGAGCCTGAAGGGGTGGAGCTGTTCTGGTCGGTTACACGGTACAGTGCGCTCACACGAAACACGATTCCCGGGAAGAACGACCTGTTCAATGCGTACAACACCGAACCGGATGCAAACGGGAATATCACCGTCACATTCAGCATCGAAGACTCCCAGGACGGGACTTACTGGATGCCAGTCACCGTC